>NZ_JAMDLQ010000012.1:0-147227 GCF_024705715.1 Clostridium sp. LY3-2 | reverse complement strand
GGCTCGATAGCTCAGTCGGTAGAGCAGAGGACTGAAAATCCTCGTGTCGCTGGTTCGATTCCTGCTCGAGCCACCATTTTTTTATTTCTGGGGGTATAGCTCAGTTGGGAGAGCACCTGCCTTGCACGCAGGGGGTCAGGAGTTCGAATCTCCTTACCTCCACCAGAAAAAGATGTTCATTTTAGAACATCTTTTTTTATTTTAAACAAGAATATTCTATCTAGAAATGAAATAGAATTAAAGTTATCCACAAAAACAAATTAATTATGTGTATAAAATCCACAAAATTATATAAAAATGTGGATAATAATATAAAATTATATTAATATCATTGTTATAATATCGATATATGGTAATATATATATAGATATTATTTTTTTATGTAAAGGAGATAACTAATATGGAAAATAAAGTATTAGCAACTGTTGGAAACGTTGAAATAACAGAAGCAGAATTAAACAATGTAATAGCTAACCAACCTCAAGAAAGACAAATGATGTTTGATAACGATCAAGCAAAAAAACAACTTTTAGAGCAAATGATAGCTTTAGAGGTAATGGCATTACAAGCTAAAGAAGAAAAGTTAGATGAAAGAGTAGAATACAAAGAAACATTAGAAAGATTTGGTAAAGAATTATTAGCTCAAATGGCTATGGGAGAAGTTTTATCAAAGGTTACAGTAACTGATGAAGATGTTAAAGCATTCTATGAAGAAAATAAAGAAAACTTTGTTGAGCAACCTACAGTTTCAGCTAAACATATCTTAGTTGAAAATGAAGAAGAAGCAAACAAAATAAAATCAGAAATAGAAGCTGGAGATGTAACTTTTGAAGAAGCTGCTGCTAAATATTCAACATGCCCTTCAAAAGAAGCTGGCGGAAACTTAGGAGCATTCGGAAAAGGAATGATGGTTCCAGAATTCGAAGCTGCTGCATTTGATGCTGTTGTTGGAGAAGTAACTGCACCAGTTAAAACTCAATTTGGTTACCACATAATCAAAGTTGAAGCTAAAAACGGAGCAAGTGAAAAATCATTTGATGAAGTTAAAGATGGAATCAAACAACAATTAACTCAACAAAAACAACAAGAAGCTTACTTAAAAGCTATTAAAGAATTAGAAACTAAATTTGGTGTTGTTAGAAAATAACATATGAATTTATAAAAAAAGAAGATGCTTTTGCATCTTCTTTTATTTTATGCTGTTATTTGAATTTCATTTAGTAATTCGTTGTAATCTTTAATATAAAGGTTAGCTTCATTAATAATAGTATCTCTATCATTAATAGATGCTTCGTCTTCAATTGCTACAACTTTCATTCCTCCAAGCTTAGCGCCTTTTATCGCAGGAAGTATATCTTCAAAAACAACACATTTTAAAGGATCTGCATTTAATTTTTTTGCAGCTAAAAGATATACGTCAGGTCTATGTTTCCCAATACCAACTTCATCAGTTATCGTTATAGCATCAAATAAATCATATATTCCATGGTTTTTAAGTGATGCTTCTAATAGGTGAGTAGAATTACTAGTAGCTAGTCCAATCTTTATTCCTTGTGATTTTAAAAAGCTTAAAAATTCAGCTACACCTGGTTTTAATGGGATATCGTTAGAATAATGGTTTTGAGCCATAGTATTCCACGTGTTACATATTTCTTCGATTGAATCTTCAATTTCGAATCTTTTTTTGAAGTATTCTGCAGTTTGTATAAAGCTTAAGTGTCCTAAATCTTCTTCTAAATTTTCAGGAACTTCAATATTCTTTGATGTTAAATAATCTGTATCGATTTTATTCCACACCCACATAGAATCTATTAATGTTCCATCTAGATCAAAAATTGCGGCATCTATATTCTTTAACATATAACCACCCCCATATATATAATACAGTATGTTATATAAAAAGGGGAGTAGATTTAAAAATAAAAAACATCCATTTTATAAAAGGATGTTTTTAGGATGAACTTAAATTAAAATTTTCTATGGAATATTTCAGTTTTTTTAGGATCAGTTAAGTCTTCAAAAGAATTTATATTTAATCTTTTAAATAAATCTAAAATCAATTCGCTATTATTAGGTGTTTTTATTGGAGAGGAAAAAGCAAATTTATCTACATATTCTAAACCTTCTTCTTTAGATATAATTCTTTTAGGTCCTCCAACGCAACCTCCGATACAACCCATACCTTCTATAAAGTTTGCACTTATTTTATTACCCTCTTGAATATCTTTAAGAATTTCTTTGCACTCTTTAACGCCGTGTACGTTCTTAGGATTATATAAATGATACTTTTCGTTAAACAATTCCTCTATAGCATCACCTACAGCTATAGATACACCACCTGCTCTTGCGTATATTCTTCCACCTTTAGATGCATATTCTACAGAAACTGTTTCTTCTAAATCTTCAGGTTTTATATTTAATGAATCATATATTGATTTTAGTTCATCAAAAGTAAGAACTAAATCAACATCTCCAACTAAATCAGCTTCTCTAGCTTCAGCCTTTTTTGCTATGCAAGGTCCTATAAATACAACCTTAACTTCAGGGTTTAAGAATTTTAAAACTCTAGCTGCAGCTATCATAGGAGATACAGAAGGTGATACATCGTTAACTAAGGAATGATAAACCTTTTTTATCATAGCAATCCACATAGGACAGCAACATGAAGTTATTAAAAGATCGTTTGGATTTTTTACGTGGTGATCAAACTCAACAGCTTCTTTTAATGTAAGCATATCTGCTGCAAAAGCAACTTCTATCATATCTTTAAAGCCTATTTTTAAAAATGATGTTCTAAGTTTATCCATAGTTACATCTTTACCGAATTGACCAATTATAGCTGGTGCTACTATAGCTATTACGTTTTTGTTGTTTTTTAAAAGTTCTAGTAAAGGGATTAATTCTATTTTTTCTAAAAAGCTACCTTCTTCACATACGTTTACGCATACTCCACAGTCAGAACATAAATCTGAGTTTATTAAAAGGTTGTGGCTTAAGGGATCTTCTACTATAGCGTTAAAAGGACAAGAAGCCACGCATTTTCTAGGCTTTGTGCTTTCATCTTTGCAACTATCAGAACAACTGTGAACTTTTTCAACAAGTTTTGCACTTATTTTGTAGTTTGTTATTCCTTTTCTTAAGGTTTCTATAAGATTATCATTTTGCTCTAGCTTTATTCCGCAAAGAGAAGATATAATTGCTTTAAATTCTTCTTCGTTAAAGTTTGTTTCTTTTTGTAAATTTGAAACTTCTTCGTAGAAGTTACCATCGTAGTATGATTTTATAAGTTTCTTTAATAGATTGTTATAATCTTTATTCATGAGAAATTCCTCCTAAAATAGTATATATAAATATTATTCATAAAAGTGGCAATAATAATACTAAAAGGTAGGAAATAGATAGAGGTATATTTATGAAAATAATTTTTGTTTTAATTTATGTATTAGTCGTTGTAGTTACTTTATCTTTATGCAAAGCGGCTAAAAGGGCTGATGAATATATAGAAAAGCATTTAAAAGATATAGAAGATAAAAATGCATAAAAAAAGAGATTATCCGATTTGGATAATCTCTTTTTGCTTGGTCGGGGTGACAGGTCTCGAACCTGCGACCTCATGGTCCCAAACCATGCGCGCTACCATCTGCGCCACACCCCGTTAGCAAATTTATTATAAGTGCAAAAAGATAAAAAGTCAAATTTGTTTACTATTTATTAAAAAACATTACAAAAATGTAATCAAATGTGTTATTATATATATTGTAGTGAAAATAATAATTATATAACTAGAGATAGAAAAGAGGATTGCTTTTAAAATAGTTATTTTCTAGTATATGTTAATATTATCTATTTATATATATAAGTAACATTTTAAGAAAACCTTATCAACAACTCGTAAGTAAGAGTATGGGAAAGTATAAAAATGTAATAAATTTCTTAAAAAATAAAGTTGATTGTAAGAATTTTGTTATAAATTATGTTGTGTAAGGGTGGACAAGGTGTTATAATTGTTAATGTATTTCTAGTAATATAAAGGAATTACACAATTTGAAAGGGGGTAGGTTCCAAGGAACCGGATAACCATGAAAAAAAGAATTATATCAGCAGTGATAGTAGGAGCGTTAGCGCTAAGTACAGTTATGCCAGCAATGCCTGCATTTGCTACTCCGGATCAAAAAGAGGTTACGGATGCAAGACAAAAGTACGCTAAATTAGAGGAAAATATCAATAATATACAAAGCAAAATTTCAGATTTAAACGTTAAAATAGAACCACTAGTAAACAAAGTAGAAGAAAATAAAAAAGAAATGGACAAGACTAAAAGCGAGATTGCTACAACTCAAAAAGAGGTGGAGCAAACTAAAGCTAAAATAGCTGAACAAGAAGAAGTTTTAGGTGGAAGACTTAGAGAATTATATAAGTCAGGTGGACAAACTAGCTACCTATCAGTTATTTTAGGAGCTGAAAGTTTTAGTGATTTAGTAGGAAGATTAGACTCTGCTAATAGATTAGTAGATATCGATAAAAAAGTCGTTAAAGAACTTACTGCAAACCAAAAAAGTCTTAACGAGAAAGTAACTTCTTTACAAGAGAAGAGCAAAAAAATTGAAGAGTTAAATGCTGAAACTGAAAAAGAATTAGCAAACTTTAAAGAATTAGAAAAAGAGCAATTAGAATTATCTAAACAAGCTAAGGCTGAAAGAGATAAATTTGATTCAGGTTACTTAGCACAAGTTGAGAGAGAAATAGTTAAACCTCAAATGGATACATTAAAGAGTTCAAACAGCTCTATTAATGATTTAAAATCTGCTTTAAGCCAAATCAGAGACATAAGAGATGCTCAAATTAAATCTCCAATTGTGAAAAAAGAAATAAATGATGCTATTGAAAAAGGTAAAGATAACTTATCTAAAAAAGAAGCAGAAAAGAGAGAACAAGAAGCTAACAGAGGTTCAGCTTCAAATTCAGGATCTTCTTCAAATTCAGGATCATCAAATAATGGTGGCGGAACACCAACAGTTTCAGGAAATGTACAAGGTATAATAAGTGAAGCTTACAAACATTTAGGAAAACCTTATGTTTGGGGTGCAACTGGACCAAATTCATTTGACTGTTCAGGTTTCACAAGCTATGTTTATAGAAAAGCAGCAGGAATAGAGATAACAAGAACTACATTTAGTCAAGTAAATGTTGGACGTCCTGTTTCAAGAGGAGAATTACAACCTGGAGACTTAGTATTCCCAAGTGCAGGTCACGTAGGTATCTATGTTGGTGGTGGTAACATAATTCACGCACCACAAACAGGTGATGTAGTTAAAGTTTCTCCAATTTGGAACTTCTACGCAGCAAGAAGAATAATAAACTAAGAAGAATTATTAAGGTCTTAGAGAAATCTAAGGCCTTTTTTAACGTACAGAAAAATATAATATTATAGTTTAAATAGGATAGAGATAGGCTTTTCAAATTAAAAAGTAAGATATTTAGATTAAAATTATTATTATAGTGCATGTTAAATTGTAATGGAAAATCCTTTACTGTATAATGAAAAATATATAATTTATAAAGATAGGATGTTTTTTATGAAAGAATTTAGAGATATTAAAATAAACGAAGATGAAAGTGTAGATGACTTACAGCTTAAAGATTTATTTTTAATTCAAAAATTAGATGGATTTAAGTTTGGTGTAGATGCAGTTCTTTTAGCTGATTTTGCAAATGTAAAATCTAAGCATAGAGTAATTGATATGTGCACAGGAACAGGGATTATACCTTTTTTAGTTTATGGTAAATATTCACCTAAATCTATCCTTGGGTTAGAAATCCAAGAAGATATGGTCGAAATGGCAAATAGAAGTGTAAAAATTAATTCTGTAGATAACATAAGTTTTATAAATGGAGATTTAAAAGATTTAAAATTATTAAAATCTATAGAAAAAGCAGATGTAGTTACTGTTAATCCTCCTTATAAATTAAATAATGCAGGAATAGTAAATCCTAGAGATAAGATGGCTATAGCAAGGCATGAAGTTATGTGTAATTTAGAAGATGTTATAATAGCGGCTAGAATACTTTTAAAAGATAACGGAAGAGTTTTTATGGTACATAGACCTGAAAGGCTTGCAGATATAATAACTCTTATGAGAAAACATAAAATTGAGCCAAAGAGAATAAGAATGGTACATCCAAACAAACGTAAAGCACCTAACATAGTTTTAGTAGAAGGACAAAGAGATGGAGGAGCTTTCTTAAAGTGGGATGAACCTTTATTTGTCTATAATGAAGATGGCACTTATTCAGACCAAATTAACAAAATATACGGAAGAGAGGTCTAAGATAAATGGATGGAAAATTATATTTAGTTCCAACACCTATAGGAAATTTAAAAGATATCACTTTAAGGGCTTTAGAAGTTTTAAAAAGTGCTGATGTTATAGCAGCAGAAGATACTAGAAACTCATTAAAACTTTTAAATCACTTTGATATAAAGAAAACTTTAATAAGCTACCATATGCATAACGAACAAGGAAAAAGTTTAGAGATAATAGATAGGTTAAAATCAGGTGAAACTATAGCTTTAGTTAGTGATGCTGGAATTCCTGGAATTTCTGACCCTGGAAGCGTAATAGTAAGTAAATGCATAGAAGAAGGTATTAAGTTTGAAGTTTTACCTGGTGCATCAGCTTTTACAACAGCTTTAATTCATTCAGGATTAGATACTTCTAAGTTTTCTTTTAGAGGATTTATTCCAAGGGATAATAAAGGTAGAAATGCTTTACTTGAAGATATAAAAGACCACAGAGAAACCCTTATTTTTTATGAAGCACCTCACAGACTTTTAAGTACTTTAACTTTCTTAAAAGAATCTTTTGGAGATAGAAAGATAGCAGCATGTAGAGAATTAACTAAATTACATGAAGAGATAGTTAGAGGAACTATAGGGGAAGTTATTGAGTTCTTTAAAGAAAAAGCTCCAAGAGGCGAGTTTGTATTAGTTTTAAGTGGACTTACAGATGAAGAAATAGAAAGTGATAAAAGAAAAGCTTTCGAAGATTTAAGTATTGAAGATCATATAAGAAAATATATAAGTGAAGGTTTAAGTAAAAAAGACGCTATTAAGAAAGTAGCGAAAGATAGAAATGAACCTAAAAGTGTAATATATAAATATTCTACAGAAATATAGAAAGTCCGATATTAAATATCGGACTTTTTATATAAATAAATAGCTATATGTTTAATTTAGAAATTATTTTTTTAATTCTGCTAAACAGTTTTTGCAGATGTTTTTACCTTTGTAGTTTACAACATCTCTAGCATCTCCACAGAAAATACAAGCTGGCTCATATTTCTTTAAGATGATTTGCTCTCCGTCTACATATATTTCTAAAGCATCCTTTTCAGCTATATCTAAAGTTCTTCTTAACTCTATTGGTATAACTATTCTTCCTAATTCATCTACTCTTCTAACTACTCCTGTTGATTTCATAATCTTTCCTCCTCAAATTGAAACTAGTCTGAACGTGTAAAAACCACTCAATTACGACAACGTTCGACAATTTACTATGCTATCTTACCAAAATTGTAATTAAAAGTCAACTTAGAAATGTTAACTTTTAATTAACAACAAAATTTTCAATAAATAGTATACCAATAATATACTACCAAAAAATAGAAATGTCAATAGTTGACATTTTAAAAATAAATAGGAATATTATTATTTAAAAACCGCTTAAATGCAAGCATTCAGACTGAGTTTATTGGGGAAAAATGAAAAAAGTAAGAGTTTTTTTAATTTGTTAACAAATTAGTAAAGAAATTTATAGAATAAAAAGTAGAATTATGTGATATTATGTAAAAAAGAAACTTCCCCATGTCCTATAACAGTTAATAGATTTAGAAATAACTTGTAATAAGTTTACAAATACTATATAATATTATTAAAAGATGAATTTCGGATTAAGTTTAATAAGTAAAGGTGGAGAAGTATGGAAAAGAAAGTTAATGCTGATTATATTAACGAACTAGCAGAAGAGATGTCAAAGAATAGTATGATTTCATATGATGAATTGCCACAATATGATTTATTTTTATCACAAGTTATTGATTATTTAAATGATAAATTTACAGATGATAAATATACAAATAATATAGTACAAAATTACATCAAAAGCGAAGTAATCACTAAACCTGAAGATGGTAAAAAAAGAGGTTATACTAAAATTCACTTAGTTCAACTAGTATTATTAAGCTATATGAGGCCAATTTTAACTACAGAAGAAATAAAAAAAGTATTTAGTTTAGCTTTTAATGAAATAAATGATAGAACGGACGATATAATATCTTGGGAGACAGCTTATAAAGTATTTGCAGAAACTCAAGAAGAAAGTTTAGAAAAGTTTTTAGCTACATCTATGGAAACAGAAGAAAAGTTAGATGAAGTTGTAAAGACTTTAAACTTAGACTCAGATGACGAAGATCAAATAAGAACATTCTTATTAGTTCTTTCACTTATAGCACAAGCTAGTGTTATTAAAAAATTAGTTCAAAAAATAGTTAAAGAATATCATAAAAAAGATGAAAAATAGAGCTAAGATTTAGCTCTATTTTTCTATTAAAAACTATGGATTTATTTAGGAGATAATTATGAAAAAAGAAATTATCCAAGAATCTGTTAGGGGTATTGTTGAATTTATTTTAAGAAGCGGAAGTATCGATAATAGATTTGTGAGTAATAAAAGAGCTTTAGAAGGAACAAGAGCTCATCAAAAACTTCAAAAAAGCAATGAGGAAATATATACTGATTATAAAAAGTAAGTATATTTAACTAAAGATTTTGATTTAGATAATTTTATTCTAAAGATTGAAGGAAGAGCGGATGGAATAATAATTGAAGATGATAAAGTTATTATTGAAGAAATCAAATCAACTTATAGAGAATTAATAGAAATCACAGATGAAAATGAATTACACTGGGCTCAAGCTAAGTTCTATGGGTTTATTCACTTTGAGGAATTAGGAATAGATGAAGGATATATTCAGCTTAGCTATTATCAGTTAAATACTGATGAAGTAAAAAGCTTTAGAAGAAAGTACACTTTAGATGAACTCGGTGATTTTGTATTTGAGATTATAGATAGATATGAAAAATACGTAAAGGTATTAGTTAAGCATAAAGAAAAAAGAAATAAAAGCATAAAAAAACTAGAATTTCCTTTTAAGGACTATAGAGAAGGACAATTAAAGCTTGCAAGGGCTGTTTATGGAACGATAAGAGATAAAGGGCTTATATTTGTTGAAGCTCCAACTGGTATAGGAAAAACTATTTCTACAATTTTTCCTTCAGTTAAATCTATAGGTGAAGGATTAAAAGAAAAAATCTTTTATTTAACTGCAAAAAATGTAAATAGAAAAGTTGCAGAAGAGACTTATGACATTTTAAGGGGCAAGGGATTAAAGTTTAGAACACTTACTATTACAGCAAAAGAAAAGATGTGTTTAAATGAAAAAGTAAGCTGTAATCCTGAGGATTGTCCTTATGCTTTGAATTATTATGATAAAAGTAGAAATGTTATATTTGATATTATGAAAAATAAGGTGCATCTAGGGCAAAATGAACTTAAGAAAATAGGTGAAAAGGAAGGGCTTTGCCCTTTTGAACTTTCGCTTGATTTAATAGAGTGGGCAGATAGTATAATATGTGATTACAATTATATATTTGACCCTAGAGTAGGGCTTAAAAGAGTAGTAGAAGATGTGCGTGATGATTTAATTTTACTAGTAGATGAAGGACATAACTTAGTAGATAGAGGAAGAGATATGTACTCTGCATCGTTAAACAAAGAAAGTATTTTAAATCTTAGAAAAGTTTTAAAAGGTAAAATTCCTAACATATATAAAATACTAGGAACTATAAATAAATCTTTTGTAGAATTTAGACACGAATGTGAATCTGAAGGAAAAGATTCAATTTATTTTAAAGAAGAACCAGATAAGTTATATAAAAATCTTAGAAGGTTTTTAAGTGAATCTGAAGAACTTTTACCAAGACTGCCTAAAGAAAGCTTTTATGAGGATTATATGAATGTATATTTTGATATAAATAAATTTATATCTATAAGTGAATTATATTCAGACGAATATGTAACCTATATAGAAAGCATAGGAAGAGATTTAACTGTAACTTTATTTTGTATAGATCCTTCAAAAAAACTAAAAAGCATTATAGATAAGATATCTGGAGCAGTAATATTTTCAGCGACTATATCACCTATAGATTATTATATGGATCTTTTAGGAGGAGATGAGAAGTCATATAGATTAAGATTAGAATCTCCCTTTGATAAGGAAAATCTAAAAGTATCGGTAGCTCCTATCAACACAAGGTTTTTAAAGAGGAGATTAACTATAAATGATTTACTTAAAAAAGTTATAGACTTTGTAAATAGTGAGGTAGGAAATTACTTTGTATTTTTTCCATCTTATGATTATTTAGAGTTAGCTTTAGAAAATTTAGATAAAGAAAGTTTAAGTAGATTTCAAATAATTACTCAAGATAGAGTTATGAACGAAGAAGATAGAAGTTTATTTTTAAATAAATTTAAAGAAGAAAGAAATGTTTTAGGTTTTGCAGTTTTAGGTGGAGTTTTTTCAGAAGGAATTGACTTACCTGGAAAGTCGCTCATAGGTTCTGTAGTAGTTGGGGTTGGTTACCCTAAGATATCTATGGAAAGAGAAATAATCAAAGATTATTATGATGAAAAAGGATATGATTACTCTTATATATATCCTGGAGTAAATAAAGTTCTGCAGGCTGTAGGACGGGTAATACGTACTGAAGAAGATAGGGGAAGAGCACTTCTTGTAGATGATAGGTATTTAACAAAAAAATATAAAAGATTACTTCCTGAATCTTTTAGAATATAAAAATAAGGCTTTGCACTAAATATAGGTGCAAAGCCTTATTTATTTATTCTGTAACTGTAAGAGTGTAGAAACGCTCAAACACTCCATTTTCCTCAAGGCTAACTATTCCAGGCTTATCTTTTAATTCTCCACTGAAATCTGTAAAGTCAGCGTGTCCACACCAAGGTTCTATACAAACAAAAGGAGCACCAGTTGCCATTGACCATAATCCAAGGTATGGGAAGCCAGTGTAATCCATAGTTAAAGTTTTGTTGTGGTTCTTAGATTTTAATGATATTTTTGTAGAATTTAAATCACTAAATACTAAAGCATCATTGTTGAAAACTTCTTTCTTTAAATGGATTTTGTTTTCATTTTTAAGGTAATCTTCTTTTTCGTGTATAAATAATCCGTCAGACCCTAAAAGCATTATTTTTGCGTCTTCTTTTTGATTAAACTCAAAGTAGTAATCTTCCATAGTTTCATTTTCCATAATAGGACAAAGGAAAGCAGGATGAGCACCTACTGAGAAGTATATTTTTTTATCGTCTAAGTTTCGTACAGTGTAAGTAACTTTAACTGAGTTTTCTATTAGAGTATATGTTATTAAAAGTTCGAATTTATAAGGGTATACTTTTAAAGTATCTTTATCCCACTTTAAGCTAAAAGTTATAAAATCCTTTTCCTTTTCAACAACTTCAAATTCTGAGACTCTTGCAAGTCCGTGCTGAGGTAATTCGTAAGTCTCGCCAGAAACTCTATATTTACCATCCTTAACTTTACCAACTATAGGGAAAAGTATAGGAGCGTGATATTTCCAATATTCTGGATTCCCATTCCATAAAAATTCAGTGTTTTCTTTTTTTGAAATTAAATTGTGAAGCTCTCCACCGTGAGGATGAGCTGTTATTTTTATAAATTCATTTTCTAAAGAATATAACATTTTAAGTGCACCCTTTCATAGTTAAAATAGTATAATATATTTAATATAGAAAATTAAGTATATTATCGTATATATGAAATTATACTATATTTATATAGTAAATGGTAAACATAAGACATACCTTACGTAGTGTTTTGATAAAAAATGTTATATATGGTACTATATTTAAAAGTAATTAAAGATTTAATTTGGAGATGTTATGAGAAATAATAAAGAAAATAATAACAATAACGAATCTTTCTTAGATACTATGATATACCTTATAGTTAAAGTTAAGAGAGATGATATATTTGCTTTAGCTTCGCAGCTAGCATATTATATGGTATTATCATTTTTCCCGTTTTTAATATTTCTAATAACATTAGTAGGTTTTAGTAACCTTGATTCTACGGAAGTGTTAGATGGACTAAAAACAATAGTCCCTACTAGTGTTTATGAATTGACACAAAGCACGGTTGTAGAAGTTGTAGATTATCAACACACAGGGATATTAGGGGTATCTGTAGTGTTAACGATTTGGAGTGCATCTTCTGCGTTTAGAGCCGTAATAAAAGGTGTAAATAAGGCGTATGAGGTTACAGAGAGGAGATCTTTTATAAAGATTTCTATTATAGGTATGATAAGCGTACTTGCACTTGCCCTTACAGTAATCTGTACTTTGGCAATGCTCGTATTCGGTGATCAAATAGGATATTATTTAAGTCATTTACTTCCTTTTGAGCACGTACTTAATTTTATTTGGGACATTTTAAGATATGTAATTATTATAGTAATGATGATATTAGTTTTCGCAATTATTTATAAAGTAGCACCAAATAGAAAAGTAAAGCTTAGAAATACTATACCTGGAGCGATAGTTACAACTGTCGGGTGGATAATAGCATCTTTAGGATTCTCATATTACGTAAATAATTTTGCTAACTATTCAAGGATTTATGGAAGCCTTGGAACTGTGTTTGTTCTTATGACTTGGCTTTTTATAACATCTATGATATTTATTTTCGGGGTGGAAGTTAATTCTGTTCTTGAGAGAAATAATGAAAGAGCATCTAGATAATTAGATGCTCTTTTTATTTTAATCATTATATCCATTTGGGTAATTTTTGTGGAAATTCCAAGCTGTTTCTATTATAGTTTCAACTGAATTAAATTTAGGTTTCCAGTTTAATTCTTCCATAGCTTTTTCACTTGAAGCAATTAAAATTGCAGGATCACCAGCTCTACGAGGTGCTACCTCAGATGGGATAGGATGTCCTGTTACTTTTCTAGCTATCTCAACCATCTCTTTTACTGTAAAGCCTGTACCATTACCAAGGTTATAAATCCTACTTTCTCCGCCATTTATTAATCTATCTAATGCTAATAAATGAGCTGATGCTAAGTCTGATACGTGGATGTAATCTCTTACGCAAGTACCGTCTTTAGTGTTGTAGTCATCTCCAAACATCATTATCTTATCTCTTTTTCCAAGAGCAACTTGTAAAATTAATGGGATAAGATGTGATTCAGGTGAATGGTCTTCACCTATTTTACCGTTTGTATGAGCTCCAGCTGCATTGAAATATCTAAGAGTAGTAAACTTTATTCCGTAAGCGCTATCGCACCATCTTAATATTTTTTCTACTAATAATTTAGATTCTCCATAAGCGTTAGTTGGAACTGTTTTATCAGTTTCTAAGATTGGTGTGCTTTCTGGCTCACCGTAAGTTGCAGCTGTTGAAGAGAAAACAATGTATTTTACATTGTGGTCTTTCATAGCTTCTAAAAGATTTATAGTACCAGAAACATTATTATTAAAATACATTAAAGGTTCTGTCATACTTTCACCAACTAAAGAATAAGCAGCAAAATCTATAACAGCTTCTATATTATTTTCTTCAAATATTTTATCTAATATTTTTCGATCTCTTAAATCTCCTATGTATAATTTTCCGCCTAAAATGGCTTCTTTATGTCCTTTTTCTAAGTTGTCTAATATAACGACATCTTTTCCGTTTTCTAAAAGTTCAGCAACCATATGGCTACCTATATAACCTGCGCCACCGCAAACTAAAATAGACATAATACCCCTCCTTAAATTCATTCTGTAAACATTATAACATCAAAAATAATAAAAGATGAATAATTTCCGAAATAAAGGAAATAATTTAAGGTGTAATTAGTCAGGAGGTGCAAATAATGAATAAAATAGTATTAATAGGAAGATTAATTAAAGACCCTGAACTTGTAGTAGTTCAAAATAATGATACTGTGAGAACAAAATTTATCATTGCTGTTGACAGAAGTTTTAAATCTTCAGATGGAATAAGACATTCAGATTTAATACCTGTAATAGCTTGGGGTAAAAAAGCAGAGGTAATCTGCAAATATATGAAAAAAGGAAATCAAATAAGTATTAGTGGTAGGTTAAGCACTGGAAGCTATGAAGACAAAGACGGAGTTAAAAGATTTAGAGCAGAAGTTGTAGTAGAAGACTTTAAATTTGTAGGAAGTAGAAGAGAAGCTACTAGTGATTCTGAATTAGAATAAATCTTTTAAAATTCGAAAGACAAACCTTTGAATTTGTATTTGAAAAAAATTTTCAAAAATAAATTTTATAAATTTAAATAAAATAAAAAAATTCAAAATTTAAATAAAGGTCGAAGTTTTAAAAAAAGAACTACTAAAAGTAGTTCTTTTTTCTGATTCTCTTTACTATTCGACACAGAATTTACAATTTAAAGCAAAACTTTATGTCGAAA
Organism: Clostridium sp. LY3-2; assembly: GCF_024705715.1. NCBI lineage: Bacteria > Bacillati > Bacillota > Clostridia > Eubacteriales > Clostridiaceae > Clostridium > Clostridium sp. LY3-2. The sequence continues at coordinate 132,647 of NZ_JAMDLQ010000012.1, read as the reverse complement.
GTGTGTATTTTCTATGTAGAATGAAGTAATAGTGAAATAAATGTCAGTAAAAAAAATTTCTGCGAGGCATTATTCTACATACTTCGCAATATATATATGGTATATTTCGAAGTGTAAGGATAATTGTGAGGTGGGGAACAATGATAAAAGAAAAATTAGTTTTTAAAAGAGTGACAAATGGGATAGAAAGAATCTATAATTACAAATTGATAAAATCAGTTTTAGGAATAGACGAAGTGTTTGGAATAGAGATTGAAAGGTTAGATTACAAAGGAGAAATAAAAATCAACTCATATAGTGAAGCTGTTGAATTGATTTCGCCAAATGAAGAAAAAGTAAAAGGGTTATTAAATATGTTATATGAAAATGGGGTTTCTCCGATACATTTAATTGACATAGCAGGAGAATTTATAGACGAATGTGTTAATGACTTCCAAGGGATAGAGCACTTTAACTATGCAATGACGGTATAATTATATAAAATATATGCCTTAATAATTCTTAATGTAGTACAATAGATATTAAGATGTGGAGGTGTAAAATGATTATTGGAATAGGTACAGATATAATAGAAATAGAAAGAATTAAAAAGGCTATTTCAAGAAGTGATAACTTTCTAAAAAGAATGTTTAGTGAAGATGAAATAGAATATTTTAAAGAAAGAAAATTTAGTCCTCAGACTATAGCAGGTAACTTTGCAGCTAAAGAAGCTATGAGCAAGGCACTTGGTACTGGTTTTAGAGGATTTAATTTTAATGAAATTGAAATTTTAAGAGATAGCCTTGGTAAACCTTTAGGGAAGATTTCAAAGAAAATAGAAGATACTATGAATTTAAAAGATTACAGAATAAATGTTAGTATCTCGCATGATAATTCATCTGCTATAGCATTTGTTATAATTGAGGAGGTGTAGGCCTTTGTATATTATGAGTAAAGAAGGCTGCAAAAATATCGATAAACAAACTATAAATGAAATTGGAGTACCATCAATTGTTTTAATGGAAATTGCAGGGGAGAGAATATCAAAAGAAATTCTAAAGCTAGATGATTTTCTTATAATTTGTGGTATAGGCAATAATGGTGGAGACGGACTAGTAATAGCTAGAAAATTAAAAGCCTTAGAGAAAAATGTTAAGGTTATAGTAGTTGGGGATATAGAAAAGGGAACAGAAGATTTTAAAATAAACTTTGAGATTTTAAAAAAGCTTAATTTAGACATACTTAATTTAAATAATCATAACTTTAATAAAAAAATAAAAGAAAATATACTTAGAATAAAAATCGATAGCAGTAATTGTCTAATCGATGCGTTATTTGGAGTAGGATTAAATAGAAATATAGAAGGAATTTATGCTAGAATAATAGAAATAATTAATGATAGCAAAATTTTTACAATTTCTATAGATACTCCATCAGGAATAGATGCAAATACTTGTGATGTATTAAATTTAGCAGTTAAAGCAGATGTTACTTTTACAATTGAAGTTATGAAAAAAGGATTTTTCAATACTAAAGCTATAGAATATTTAGGGGAGGTTAATTTAATAAGTATTGATATCTTAGAAGAAGTTAAAAGAAAAAATTCAGAGGATATGTACATATTATCAGAGGAATTTTATAAATCTTTAGTACCAAAACGCAATAAAACAGGAAATAAAGGAAGTTATGGAAAAGTTCTTGTTATGGCTGGATCTTCTGAGTATACAGGAGCCGCATATATAACAACTGAAGCTACTATAAGAACAGGTTCAGGACTTGTAACTCTTTTAATTCACAAAGACTCAGAAGAGGTTTTGAAAGCAAAATCTATAGAGTCTATGGTTTTTGGCTACTTATCTGTAGAGGATGTAGTTAATTTAGAAAAGTATGATGTTATTGCCTTAGGTCCTGGGATAGGTAAGTCTAAGTTAAGCGCTGACGTTTTAGAATTTATTATTAAAAACAGCAAATGTAATTTAGTTTTAGATGCAGATGCACTTAACATTATTTCAGAAAGAAAAGATCTAATTGATTTTATAAAAGGAAGAAGCATCATTACTCCACATCCTGGAGAGATGAGTAGACTTCTAGGTAAAAGTATCAGTTACATTGAATCTAATAGAATAGATGTAACAAGAGAGTTTGCAAAAGAAATCGAGGTAGTTGTACTACTAAAGGGCCACAACACGGTAATATCTGATGGGAAGTGTACCTATGTTAATAAAACAGGTTGTAGTAAAATGGCATCAGGAGGTATGGGTGATTGCTTAACTGGAATTATAACTTCTTTAGTTTCGCAAAACCTATCGAATTTAGAGGCTACTCTTTTAGGAGCATACGTACATGGATATATTGGTGATAGTTTAGGTGAAAGTAGATATATCGTTAATGCAAGAGACATAATTTTAGAATTACCTAAAACATTAGAAAAATTATGTGAAAAGTAGAATAAAATTATCCACTATTTAATATTAGTATTATAGGAACAATTAGTAGTGGAGGAGTCATGAATTTTTTTAACGATGTAAAAGAAAAAAAGAAAAGCTTGAAAAGTAAACTGAAAATTGGAGCACTAATTTTAATACCGTTTATATCCATAATGTTAGTTATAATGTTTAGACATACATTTATGCCGACTACAGAAAACATAATTGATAATGTTAAAAACTTAAAAAATTATAATTCAATCGTTGAATATACTATAAAAAATTCAAGGGGAGAATATACTAATAAGGCACATATCAATTATTGCAAAGATGAAATGAAAATAGATTTTGGGGAAGATTTAACTAAGATCTATAAAGATGACAAAATAATTATGAAGTATAATAAAAAAGGTGAAGCTTACGAAGTCGGTAGAGATATGGATATTGTATATCCTATGGCTTTTTTATCTGAAATTTTTAAAAGTCCTATAACTTCTATATCAGAAGGTCAAGAAGAGTGGGGCGATTTAAAATATATAAAGATAGAGTTAAACCTTGAAGGTATGAATAAACATTTAGACAGAGCAACTCTTTATATAAATAAAAAAGATAAAACACCAATATTAATAAAAATGTTTGACGATAAGAGCAATCAAAGAGTTAATATTGAATATAGAGAGTTTAGTAAAAAAGATGTATGCAAAAGTAAAGATAGCTAGGATATAAAAATACTAGAGTGAGGTGCACAAGATGAATGGTATTAGACCAGTATGGGCTGAAATAGATGTAGATGCAATTGAAGATAATATAAAAGAAATTAAAAAGATAGTTAAAGATAAAGAGGTAATAGGAGTAGTTAAAGCTGATGCTTACGGGCATGGAGCTATAGATACAGCTAGTATCCTTTTAGAAAATGGAGCAGATAGATTAGCAGTTGCAGTTATAAGTGAAGCTATAGAACTTCGCGAAAATGGAATTACTAAACCCCTAATGATATTAGGATATACTCCATTAAGTTTTAAAGAAGATTTAGTAAAATATGATATCGAACAAACAGTATTTAATTTAGAATATGCTAAAGAGTTATCAGATTTTGCTATCAAAAATAACACTAAAGCAAAGATACATATCAAAATAGACACTGGTATGGGAAGAATAGGATTTTTGCCTAATGAAGAGAGCATAGATGAAATTGAGAAGATAAGCAAATTACAGGGAATAGAAATTATAGGTCTATTTACACATTTTTCAACTGCAGATGAAGAAGATAAAGAGTACACAAAATTACAAGTTGAAAAATACAAAAAAATAGTGGACGAATTAGATAAAAGAGGGGTAAACACAGGGATAAAACATGTATCAAATAGTGCAGCTATAATTGATTTAGAAGAGTACTATTTCGATGCTGTTAGGCCAGGGATAATACTTTATGGTTATTATCCATCAAATGAAGTTAAAAAAGATAAAATAAAAATAAGGCCAGCATTAACATTAAAGAGCAATATAATTCATTTAAAAACTGTTGAAGAGGGGACTTACATAAGTTACGGAAGAAGTTACGTAACCGAAGGAAAGAGAACTATTGCAACATTGCCTATAGGATATGCAGATGGATACACTAGACTTCTTAACGGAAAAGCTAAGGTTATAATAAGAGGGAAATTAGCACCTGTAGTAGGAAAGATATGCATGGATCAATGCATGGTAGATGTTACTGATATAGATGGAGTTTCAGTTGGAGACGAAGTTATACTTTTAGGAAGAGATGGTAACATCAAAAATGATGCTGATGACTTAGCTAAGATGTTAGGTACTATAAATTATGAAATTATATGTATGATTGGAAGAAGGGTTCCAAGAGTCTACAAACATAATGGGAAAATCATAAAAACAAGAAATTATGTTTAAAATCAAAAGAAAAAATACAAATACTTTGACAGAATGATGTTAAAATATATATAATTTAAATATACATAATTCTGTAGTATTATAGGAGGAATTATCATGGCATGTCAGGTAGTTGTAAAAAAATTTAACGAATTTAAAAAATCTAGTAAATATAATAGCGATAATGTAATATTATATATTAATGACACATTAAGTGACGAGACTATAGAATTAATGAGACAAGGATATGAAGAAATGTCTTTAATTAATTTAGAACTAGCCTCAATGACAGAAAATGAATTAAATGATGTTAATGAATATGAGACATGGCTGTGCGGAGAGTGATAATTCTAATGACTACTATGTTAGTAAAAAGAGGGGATATATTCTATGCTGACTTAAGTCCTGTTATAGGGTCGGAACAAGGCGGAATTAGACCTGTTATAATTATTCAAAATGATATTGGAAATAGATATAGTCCAACAGTTATAGTAGCGGCTATAACTTCTCAGATAAATAAAGCAAAATTACCTACTCATGTTGAAATTTCATCAGAGGAGTATGGTCTTAACCGCGATTCTGTAGTTCTTTTAGAGCAAGTTAGAACTTTAGATAAAAAAAGGCTTAAAGAGAAGATTGGACATATGACAGATGATGATATGAAAAAGGTCAATAGATCTCTATTGATAAGTTTAAATTTAAATATAGCAAATTAATATTTATTAAAATAAGCCAAGCTGTTTAAGTTTGGCTTATTTTTTTTACAGTTATTTAAATGTTTACAAAAAACTAAAAAAGTTTAAGTATGCTATCTTTTTTTAGAAATAGTATTGTATGAACCTTAAAATTTTAGGGGAAAATGTATACAGTGGATTTAAAAGATATGTAGATTAATGAAGAAGCTTAAGTAAACGTATTAAATAGTATACACTAATTAATTATATATGATTACTATTTAAATCGAAATTTGTTAATAGTGTATACAAAGTTTAAAATTTATGATAGAATTACAAATGAAAAAAACGGCAATTATTAATCTAGAAATCTAATTATGAATTATATTGTTAAAGCTAGGAGGATATTAATAATGAAAATGAATAAACAAGAGCTAATGGAACAAGCTAAAATTATTAGAAAAGATATAGTTGAAATGTTAACAGAATCAGCTTCAGGTCACCCAGGTGGATCTTTATCAGCAGCTGATATAGTTACAACTTTATTCTTTAACGAAATGAATATAGACCCTAAAAATCCTAAGATGGAAGAAAGAGATAGATTCGTTCTTTCAAAAGGACACGCTGCACCAGTTTTATATAGTGCATTAGCTAGAAGAGGATTCTTTGATCCAGCAGAACTTAAAACATTAAGAAAATTTGGATCAAACTTACAAGGACATCCAAATATGAATGATCTTCCAGGAATAGATATGTCAACAGGATCATTAGGTCAAGGAATTTCAGTTGCAGTTGGAATGGCTTTAGCTGGAAAAGTTGATAAAAAATCATACAGAGTATATTCAATATTAGGAGACGGTGAGCTTGAAGAAGGTCAAGTTTGGGAAGCAGCTATGGCTGGAGCTCATTACAAATTAGATAATTTAACAATTTTCATAGATTTCAATGGATTACAAATAGATGGAGATATAACAAAGGTTATGAACCCTTCTCCAATAGATAAAAAATTCGAAGCTTTCGGATGGAACGTATTAGTTATAGATGGACACAACTATGACGAAATATTAGAAGCTATAGAAAAAGCTAAAAATCATAAAGGTCAGCCTACTGCAATAGTTTGTAAAACTGTTAAAGGTAAAGGTGTTTCATTTATGGAAAACGAAGCAGGATGGCATGGAGCTGCACCAACTAAAGAACAATGTGCACAAGCAATAGCTGAGATTGGAGGAGACAAATAATGAGTAAACAAGCAACAAGAGAAGCATATGGATTAGCATTAAAAGAATTAGCAGTATTAAACGATAAAGTAGTAGTTTTAGATGCAGACCTTTCAAAGTCAACTAAAACAGCAGAATTCAAAAGTGTTGCAGAAGATAGATTCTTCAACATGGGTATAGCAGAAGCTAACATGATGGGAGTAGCAGCAGGTATGTCAACTTGTGGAAAAATCCCATTCGTAAGTACTTTTGCAATGTTTGCAGCAGGAAGAGCATTTGAGCAAATAAGAAACTCAATTTGTTATCCAAGACTAAACGTTAAAGTTTGCGCAACTCACGCAGGTTTAACAGTTGGTGAAGATGGAGCATCTCACCAAGCTATAGAAGATATTTCACTTATGAGAAGTATACCAAACATGACAGTTATAAACCCTTCAGACGGAGTTGAAGCTATAGCTGCAATAAAAGCTGTTGCTGAAATGAATGGACCTTGTTATGTAAGACTTGGAAGAGCAGCAGTTAATATAATAAACGATAGACCAGAATACAAATTCGAAATAGGAAAAGGTGTTACTTTAAAAGAAGGTAACGATGTTACATTAATAGCTACAGGAATAATGGTTGATGCAGCTTTAGAAGCAGCAGAAATCTTAGCTAAAGATGGAATAACTGCAAGAGTTATAAACATCCACACTATCAAACCTTTAGATAACGAATTAGTTTTAAAAGCTGCAAAAGAAACTGGTGTTATAGTAACAGCAGAAGAACACAGCATAATCGGAGGACTTGGTTCAGCAGTTGCTGAAGTAGTTTAAGAAGAATGCCCAGTTCCAGTTTTAAGAGTTGGAGTTAAGGATGTATTCGGAGAAAGTGGAAAGCCTGACGAGTTATTAAAAGCTTATGGATTAACAGGGGCTGATATAGCAGAAAAAGCTAAAAAAGCAGTAAATATGAAAAAATAATAGCAAAAATTACAATAAATGTGATATAACAGTATAGAGGGGATCTATACTGTTATTTTTTTATGCAAAAAAATATTTAAAATTAAATAGCGGAGGGGAAAATGAATAAAAAGTTTAAAGAGTATGGGATAATAACTTTTGGGATTTTTTTAGTTAGTATAGCTATACAGTATTTTTATGTTCCAAATAATATTACTGGTGGTGGAGTAACTGGGATAGCCTTAGTTATAAATCATTATATACCTGGTGCAAATCTAGGAATTCTTATGGGGATAATGAATATATTTCTTTTTATCTTAGCTTTTATGGTTATAGGGAGTAGCTTTGGAGGAAAGACGATATATGCAGCTATGGGACTTTCTTTTATGAACTGGTTTTCAGAAGAGTTTATAAAACCTGTTGGGATTTTAAATAATCCGATGCTTGCAACTATCGCAGGAAGTATTTTGCTTGGGATAGGGCTTGGAGTTGTTTTTACTCAAAATGCATCAACAGGCGGAACAGATATAATAGCAAAAATATTAAACAAATTTTTCCATATTAATATGGGGAAAGGGATGCAGATGGTTGACATAATTGTTGTTTTGTTTAGTGGCTTAACTTTCGGTGTAGAAAAAGGGATCTATGCTGCGATTTGTGTTCTTATAAATGGAATAGTAATTGATAAAGTTATTTCAGGAACATCTATATGTCATCAAGTAGTTATATTTACTAAAAATACTGATTTGATAAAAGACTATATTTTAAGAGAAATAGATAGAGGATGTACTGTCTTTAATGGAAAAGGCGGTTATACAAACGAAGAAAAAGATGTAATATATTGTGTCTTAGGTCGTTCTCAACTTATAAAAGTAAAAATCTTTATAAAAGATAATGATAAAGATGCATTCGTTATAGTTAATGAGGCACATGATGTACTCGGAAAAGGATTTGGAAAGATTGAATAAAATTGTTGAATAATGCAATTAGAAGAGAGGTATCATAATAGTAGAAAATAAAAGATAAATATAATTTGGGGGTGCTTACGTATGAATAAAAAAGTTTTAAAAGAGTATTCATTAATAACATTTGGGATAATTTTAGTTGCAATTTCTGTGGAGTATTTTTTTGCGCCAAACGAACTTGCAGCAGGAGGAGTTACAGGTCTCGCTATTGTAGTAGATGACTTCTTTCCAGGTGTTGGAGTAGGTACTATAACCTTAATTATTAACGCTGTCCTTTTTGTTGCTGCATTTTTATTTATTGACGGCAACTTTGGAGGAAAGACAATTTATGCAAGTCTTATCTTATCAGTAGTTATGTGGATTATAGAAAAATGGTTTAATCCTTATGCAATTACTACTGATTTAATAATCGCTACTATTTTTGGTACTTTGATCTCAGCTATTGGGATGGCTATTGTATTTAACAACAACGCATCAACAGGCGGAACTGATATCTTAGCAAAAATGATGAATAAGTTCATTCATTTAGATATAGGAAAATCTCTTTTAATAGTAGATTTTGTTATAACTTTAGCTGGTGCTTATGTATTTGGTTTAGATAAAGGTTTTTATTCAATGCTTAGTGTAATAATCTTAGGAATATCAGTAGATAAAATAATAGAAGGCTTTAATACTTCAAAACAAGTTATGATTATAAGCAATACTCCAGATGCTGTAAATAAATTTATAATAGAAGAACTTGAAAGAAGTTCAACTTTTATAAAGGGATTTGGAGGATACAAAAAAGAAGACAATTATATAATTTATACTATATTAAATAGGAACGAATTTATAAAACTTAAAAATCATATTCGCTCAGTTGACCCTAGAGCGTTTATAACAGTAGGTGAAGTTCACGAAGTTTTAGGAGAAGGTTTTAAAGACATAAATAAAGATTAAAATCTAAAATTTACCTTTTTAGGACTAAAATTTAATAAATTCTTATATAATATATGTTAAAACTTGTGATATAATGTAAAAGTACAATGGACAAGGGGTTTATAGTTAATGTCCAAGGACGTAAGGAGTGTAAAATAATGATAGAATTTAAAAATGTATCTAAGATATATGATAATAATGTAAAAGCTCTATCAGATGTAAATGTCAGAATAGAAGCAGGAGAATTCGTGTTTTTAGTTGGACCTTCAGGAGCTGGTAAATCAACATTAATTAAAATGCTATTAAAAGAAGTAGAACCTACAACAGGTCAAATAGAGGTTGCTGGAAAAGATTTAGCAAAAATCACAAGAAAGCAAACACCTTATTATAGAAGAAAAATAGGTATGGTTTTCCAAGATTTCAGACTAATACCTACATTAAACGTATATGAAAATGTTGCATTTGCAATGAAGGTTGTAGAAGCATCACCAAAAGAAATAAGAAGAAGAGTACCAATGGTTTTATCACTAGTTGGTTTATCTCACAAATATAAAATGTTCCCAAGTGAGCTTTCAGGGGGAGAACAACAAAGGGTTTCTTTAGCAAGAGCTATAGTTAACAACCCATCAGTTCTTATATGTGATGAGCCTACAGGAAACTTAGACCCAGAGACTTCAAATGAAATCATGGATCTATTAGATGACATTAATAAAGCAGGAACAACTGTACTTATGGCAACACATGCTAAAGAGATAGTTGATGACATGAAAAAGAGAGTTATAGCAATCGAAAAAGGTGAAATTGCTAGAGATGTTAAGAGAGGTGGTTACGAAGATGAAAATTAATACGGTTAATCATTTTATTTCTGACGCCTTAAAAAGTTTAAAGAGAAATAAAACAATCTGTTTTGCATCAGTGCTTACAGTTCTTATAACTTTCTTTGTACTAGGAGCATTCTTATTAGTGACAAAGAACGTTGGATTAGCGTTAGATGACATACAATCAAAAGTAGAATTAAAAGTATTCTTAAAAGATGATATTAAACTTATCGAGCAAAGAGAAGTTGAAATAAAATTAAATGAATTAGATGGTGTTCAAGAAGTTGTTTATGAATCAAAAGAAGATGCATTTAAAAACTTCCAAGATGCTACAAAAGAAAACAAAGGGTTATTAGAAGGGTATAGCTTAGATAAAAACCCATTCCCAGCTTCATTTGTAGTTAAATTAAAAGACCCATCATATGCTAAAGCAATAACAGATGCAATTCAAAATATGCCTGGAGTTGAAAGCATAGGTAACCAACAAGACTTAATTAAAACAATAACTAAATTAGTTAACATAGTAAAAATTATAGGATTTGGATTATTCGTAATACTAGTAGGTGTTGCAATATTCTTAATTATGAATACAACAAAACTTACAGTTTACTCAAGAAGAAGAGAGATTGGAATTATGAAATTCGTCGGTGCAACTGACTGGTTCATAAGATGGCCTTTCATAATCGAGGGTATGATAATAGGTTTAGTTGGATCACTTTTAGCAGTAGTAGTTGTTTTAGGTGGATACAACATGTTCTATTCTTGGATAGTTGATAAGGTATTAATTATTAACTTAGCACCAATATCATATGTATATACAACTATGTTATGGCAATTCGCTTTAGGTGGATTAGTTGTAGGTGGAGTTGCAAGTTACGCTTCACTTAGAAAATTCTTAATTGTATAAAAAATATATAATTGAATAGAATATAAAAGAGTATATAAACTCAGCAGTATTTTTCTGCTGAGTTTAATTTTTAAAAAAATATATTATCCAAACTAGTAATTATGTTAAAATGTGGTTTAAGAGGGAGTTGGTTAAATGAAAAATAACGAAAAAAGAAGATATCTCTTTCCGTTACTATTAAGTTTATTAGTTATAGTAATTGTTTTTGTTAGCTTTTACTTAGGTAATAAAGCGGCACTTAATGGATTAGTTCTAGGAAAGACAAACTTAAAAGTTCAAGGTGAACTTGGAGAAATTAAAGATACAGAAAAATATAACAAGTTGCTTTCAGTAAGAGATGCCATTTATAAAAATTATGATGGTAATATAGATGACAACAAGCTTTTAGATGGTGCTATAAAAGGAATGACAGAAGCTGTAGGAGATAAATACACAGTTTATATGAATGAAGAAGATTACAAAGAATTCAACAAAGAACATTCTGGTGAATTTATGGGAATTGGAGTTATGATTTCTCCTAAAGAAGGTATGACTGAGATAGCATCAGTAGTTGAAGGTTCTCCAGCTGAAAAATCAGGCTTAAAGTCTGGTGATATAATTGTAAAGATTAATGGAGAAACTATAAAAGATGACACAGAAAAGGCAGCGAATTTAATCAAAGGAAAAAGAGGTGAGGAAGTAACTTTAACTATAAGAAGAAAAGGTGAAAAATCAGATTTTGATGTTAAGATAAAAAGAGATATTATTAAAACTGACTCTGTTAAAGGTGAAATTATAGATGGAAATATAGGTTATATAAGACTTTCTACTTTTGCAAAAGAAGGAGTAGGAAACGAATTTATAGAAGAAGTAAATAATCTACTTGGAAAAGGTATGAAAGGAATGATTTTAGACTTAAGAGGAAATCCTGGAGGATTCTTAAGTGAGGCTGTAAAAATCGCATCACAATTTATACCTAAAGGTGAAACTATAACGTATACTATAGATAAGTACGATAATAAATCATATGAAAAATCTATAGGCGATGGAAGACTTAACAAAATGCCTGTAGTGTTATTAGTAGATAAAGGTAGTGCGTCAGCATCTGAACTTTTAACTATGGCACTTAGAGATTACAAAATTGCAACTATAGTCGGAACTAACACTTATGGAAAAGGTGTAGTTCAAGCTCCTATAGAATTTAAAGACGGAAGTGCATTAAAAGTTACAATTTCAAGATATTATTCTCCAAACGGATTAAATATAAACGAAAAAGGGATAGAGCCAGATGTTAAAGTTGAGCTTTCAGAAGAGTTTTTAAATAAACCTTATAATAGAAAGGATGATCCTCAATTTAACGAAGCACTTAAAATTATGAAAAAAGATCTACACGATAAATAACTAATTAAATTTAAGGAGGCTAAGTAATGGAATTAATAATTCAGACTTTAAAATCACTATCACTTGTAATAGTTGACCCCACTTTAGCCTTGATATTAGTAGTATTAGCTTTAGTATTTTATCTAAGAAATAGGAAGATATCAATAATGCAAAAAATGATAGCTGGGGAGAGTATAAATTCTCCCTTAGAGCTAACAGCATCCCAAATTTGTTTTGGGTTAATTGGGGGAATACTTGGAAGTATTATTCTTACGACTTTAGGAGTAGTATTTTCAAAAACATCAGGAATACAATTTATCTTTATAGTATCCTTGCTACTTATGGTTGTAAAACCAAGATTTATATGTTTTTCATATTCAGGGGCGGTATTAGGTTTTTTAAGCTTAATAGTTACATATTTATATCCGGAAAAAGGATGGCTTAACATTGACATAGTAAGTCTTATGGTTCTTGTGGGTGTTTTACATATTATTGAAGGACTATTAGTTACCTTCGATGGAAGCAGAGGTTCAATACCTGTATTTACAAAAAAAGATGGGAAAATATTAGGTGGATATGCAATGAGAAGGTATTGGGTTTTACCTATAGCTATCTTTATAGCATTAGAAAATATAGATAGTAGTTCAAACTTAATAGCCGGTGTTAACACACCTAGCTTTTGGCCTTTGATTAGTAATAGTACCGTACTTTTAGGTGGTGCAGCTTTAATGAGCATTCCTTTTATGGGGATGTTAAGCTATAGCACAGTTACCTTTACTAGAAGCAGAAAAGAAAAGGTTAGAAGTTCTGGTATTATGATATCACTTTACGGAGTTTGTTTATGCTTAATATCAGGTTTAGCTAATTTTGGACTAGCTGGGAAGATTATAGTATTAATACTAGCACCACTTCTACACGAACTTATGCTAAATTATAGCAAAAGATTAGAAGAGAAGAGAGAACCTATATTTTATAGTGAAGAAGGAAGAATAAAAGTTTTAGAAGTCGTACCAGATACTATAGCATATGAAGCAGGTATTAAAGTAGGGGACGATATAATAAAAGTTAATGATACATATATAAATTCTGAAAAAGATGTTTATGTACTATCAAGAAGAGAAGTTGGAAGTTCAAAGCTTTTAATAAGAAGAAAAGATAAAACTTTTGATGTAGAGTTAAAGTTTAAAAAAGATAAAAGGCTAGGTCTTGTTTTAGTTCCAATATTAGTTAAAGATGAAGCTAAGATTGACGTTGAAAGTAAAAGTTTTAAAGATCTTTTATGCAAGATAAAAGAAAAGCAAATAGAACTAAACGAAGAAGCTAAAAAGAAAAATATAGAAAACGAAGAATCGGTATCTGATGAAGAAAAAAGAAAAGAAATAGATAAGGTAATCGATGAAATAAAAGATATAGAAGTAATAGAAGACAAAAAATTAAAAAAATAATTAATTAGGGCTACTAAACTTTTTAAGTATAGTAGCCCTAATTAATTTTAAAATACCTATACTTTACTTATTTTTGAAAAGTGGTATATTTACATTAATATGAAAAATAACATAAGAGAGGTGAAAAAATGAGTGAATTTAAAATAAAGTCAGAATTTAAGCCTACAGGGGATCAACCAAAGGCTATAGATAAATTAGTAGAATCATTAGAAAAGGGAAATGAATTTCAAACTCTTCTTGGAGTTACAGGCTCAGGTAAAACTTTTACTATGGCAAACATAATAGAAAGAACTAATAGACCTACTTTAGTTCTAGCCCACAACAAAACTCTAGCAGCTCAGCTTTGTGCAGAGTTTAAAGAGTTCTTTCCAGATGCTATAGTTGAATATTTTGTTTCCTACTATGATTATTATCAACCGGAAGCTTACGTACCTCAAACAGATACATTTATAGAAAAGGATGCTTCTATAAATGATGAAATAGATAAATTAAGGCACTCAGCTACATCAGCATTATTTGAAAGAAGAGATGTAATAATCGTAGCTTCAGTATCTTGTATTTACGGTCTTGGTAACCCGGAAGAGTATAAAAATCTTACTATAAGTCTTAGAACTGGAATGGAAAAAGACAGAGACGAAATAATAAAAAAACTTATAGAAATCCAATACGAGAGAAATGATATAGATTTTTCTAGGGGAACTTTTAGAGTAAGAGGAGATTCTTTAGATATAATTCCAGCATCTTCCTCAAATAAAGGGATAAGAGTTGAATTCTTTGGAGATGAAATAGAAAGAATAAGAGAATTTGACGTTTTAACTGGAAAGATTTTAGGTGAAAGAAATCACGCTCAAATCCATCCGGCTTCCCACTTTGCAGCTTCAAGCGAGACTGTAGAAAAAGCTATTTCAAAAATAGAAGATGAATTAGAAGATAGATTAAAAGAATTAAATGCTCAAGGAAAATTATTAGAAGCTCAAAGATTAAAGCAAAGAACTAACTTTGATATAGAAATGATGAGAGAAATGGGCTACTGTAGTGGAATAGAAAACTATTCAAGAATTTTAGATGGAAGAGACCCAGGAACTCCGCCTAAAACTTTAATAGATTACTTCCCTGAAGATTATTTGATGTTTATAGATGAAAGTCACGTTACACTTCCTCAAGTTAGGGCTATGTATGCAGGGGATAGGTCTAGAAAAAACACTTTAGTAGATTACGGATTTAGGCTTCCTTGCGCTTACGATAACAGACCTTTAAAATTCGAAGAATTCGAAAAAAAGATAAATCAAGTAGTCTTTGTAAGTGCAACGCCTGGAGCCTACGAAAGAGAGCATGAAGAGGTTATAGCAGAGCAAATAATAAGACCTACAGGACTTTTAGACCCTAATATAGAATTAAGACCTGTAAACAATCAAATAGATGATTTATATTCAGAAATTATAAAAACAAAGGAAAATGGATATAGAACATTAGTTACTACATTAACTAAAAGGATGGCAGAAGATTTAACTAAGTACTTAATAGAACTTGGAGTAAAAACTACTTATATGCATTCAGATATAGATACTATGGAAAGAATGAGAATAATTAGGGATTTAAGACTTGGTAAATACGATGTTTTAGTTGGGATAAACCTTTTAAGAGAAGGGTTAGACATTCCAGAAGTTGCTTTAGTTGCTATCTTAGATGCTGATAAGGAAGGGTTCTTAAGGTCTGAAACTTCAATGGTTCAAACTATAGGTAGAGCAGCTAGAAATGCAGATAGTAAAGTTATTATGTATGCAGATAAGATAACAGGGTCTATGGAAAGAGCTATTAGTGAAACTGAAAGAAGAAGAAAGATTCAGATGGAGTACAACGAAGAACACGGAATTACTCCAAAAACTATAATAAAAGATATAAGAGATGTAATTGAAGCGACAAAAGCTTCAGAAGAAGAGACTAGAGAAGAATTCGAAAATCAACCTAAGGATATGTCTTCAAAAGATAAGAAAAAACTAATTAAAAAATACACAGACGAAATGATGGACGCTGCTAAAAATCTTCAATTTGAAAGAGCAGCTGAACTTCGTGATATGATTGATAAATTAAAAAAATAATAAATTAACTATAAAACCTCTTAAACATATATTAAATATAAATAGTTTAAGGGGTTTATATTTATGGATGAAGAAGCCATTGAGATTTTAAATGAATATTTTAAAAAGTATAATTTGTATTTAATTGACTTAGAAGTAAAAGCTGCATCATTTCTTGCAATGGCTAACCTTTATTCTATATACCTAAATAAAATTAATACTGAGATAATTTTAGAAGAAATAGATGGAACTAATATTAATCTATTTGAATTGTCATCACAAGGACAAAAGGTTTCAGTTATAGCAATAGGGATATATGCCTACACAACTTATTACAGATATATTGAAATTATACTTATGAATATGTTATTAGATAAGAACATTAATGTTAATAGGTATTATACTTTCCATCAATGTGTAATGACTAGTTTAATTGCAAACATTAAGATGTTAGAACTTTTAGAGATTTTCAGTAAAACTCAGCCAAATGCAAGTTCTATACCTTAGAATTTACAGGAAACAAAAAATTCTATTAGTATAAAATATATAAAGCGATTATTTAGGAGGCGGGGGATTGGGGAGAAGAAAAAAGATTTATAACTGTGATTTCTGGAGCGATACAACTCTTCCTCCTTGTGCAGAATTTTTAGGGAATTATAATCCTTTGAAAAAAAATGGAGTGGAGGTATTTAGGAATTATAATAGGATATATTGGTTTTTATCTTTTTCAGAACAGTTAAATAATCAACCACAATATAATCCTTGTGACCCAAGTACTTTTACTAATTCAGCTTTGGGGAATATTCAAATTTCTTTTCATGACTTTTTAATAGGTTTATTTATAAATCTTGTTCAAAAGGGAGAGATAGATTTAAATACTTGCGGTAAAATTCATGAGAATGATAAAGTAGATAACTTCATTAAAGAAACTTTAAACGTTAATGAAGAAGAAGTTACACAAGTTTTTGTACCAAGTCTTATATACACTATTTCAAATTCTAATGCAATATTATCTTTGTATACAGCAAATTTTATTATAAGCAAAACAAACTTTTATATATTACTTATGTTAAATAGATTAGAAGGTGATCCAGCACTATTTTTCGGAAACAATTCTTACGCTACTCCAGAGATAATAAATTATGAATTATCAACATTATTTATACCAAAATAGCAGAGTCTAAGGATTCTGCTATTATTTTTATTAAACAGTCAAATAGTTTGATAATCAAAATAAAATAAGATATAATCTAATTCGGAATTATAAATTGAAAGGTGATTATATGAAAGAAATAAATAAAAAGTATTTTAGAGGGTTTGCAGGAATCCTAATTTTAATAGGAATGATATTATCATTTACACTTCAAATGATGTCAAATGATATAGATGGATATTTTGGAAGAGTTTTAGGATTTTTTTCTTATTTTACTGAGTTTGCTAATATTTTAGTAATGCTTTTATTTTTAAATAACTCAATTTTAAATAGAAAAATAAAATGGCTTAACAAAAGAAGTATAAAAGGTGCTATAACATTATATATCTGCGTTGCTGGGCTTGTATTTTTCTTAATACTAAATGCTGAGTGGAAACAAACAGGGATAGAAAAGTTTCAAACATATATTCTTCACGGTTTTGCGCCACTTGCAATATTATTTGATTGGCTTATTTTAGAAAAGGAATCAAATTATGAATACAAGGATATATTAAGCTGGGTAGTTTTCCCTATAGTATATTTATTTTGGGCATTAGCTGTAGGAAATGTTATAGGAGTATATCCGTATTCATTTTTAGATATGAATGTTTTAAACTTAGAAGGATTAGTAGTAAATGTATTTTTCTTAGTTATAGCATTCCTTATGCTATCTAGTGCTATAGTTTTTATAGATAAATTTAGATTTAAATCTAAAAAGGTTACTGAAATTAATAATATATCATTTAGATAATTTAAAAGGTTATGTCTTATATATTTTGGCATAACCTTTTTATATTTTATGGGATAAAATGGTATAATTATAGTGGGGTGAGTTTATGGGTAAAAATAATGTAAATATACCGTATAAGGTTATATTGTTTCTTTCTTTTGGTACAGTAATAGTTGTTACAGTTATATCTTTAGTTTTTTCTTTATTAGATATAAATAATATAAAACTAGATTCTATAAAAGGTGTCTTCAAATCAGAAGATACGAGTTCTAGAAAAAAATCTGGAAATGATGATTATAAAGAAATTATAAAAGGAGATTCAAATAGCCTTTATAGAGTAGAGAAAAATAATAAGGTAAGTTATATTGATAAAGATTTTAAAACTGTTATAAAACCTTCAACTTACGACTACGGAAGAGATTTTAAAGAAGGAGTAGCTATAGTTTCAAAGGGGGATAAAGTAGGAGTTATAAATTCAAAAGGAAGAGAAATATTTAAATTAGAATATGATGATATTACAGACTTTAATGAAGGTTATGCTTTAGGGTTAAAGGGAGGTAATATAGATATTTTAAGTTTAAATGGGGATATAACATGCCTTAGCGGATTTTATACAAGCATATATAGAGGCTTTGAATCAGGGAGGGCAGTGATAACCTTAAATTCTAAATCTACAATAATAGATTATAAAGGGAATATTATATTAGATAATTTAGTAGAGCCTTATATTTTAGATGGAATGATTATTTCAGAAAATGATATATATAACCTAAATGGTTATAAAATAAATGATGAAGTAGAGCTATTTGATTATAAAAATAATATTGCAATCTATAAGGAAAGACTTACTGATAATTACTTAAATGAAAAAAATATAGACTTTAACTATAACAATGTGTATTTTAATGATGGTCTAATATTACTTTCAGATGAAAACCATGCAGTTAGAGTGTATGATTACAATCTAAAGCTAATTTATGAAGGGGATAAGTCTTTTAATACTTCTATAAATAATGGATATATAATAATAAATGATTATTCAAATATTATTATTAAGGATAAAACAGGAAAAGATATAAATAAAATTAAAAGTAGATCTTCAAGTGATGAACTTTTATATATTTTAGGTGTAAATAAAACATTTTTAATTACTAAAGAGTTTTTTGAAGGCGAGGAAAACTATTATATCTATAAAGATAAAGGTGATTTCTTAAAAAAGAAAGAGGATAATTTATACGAGTTATATGATGATATATTAATTGAAAGAAGTAAAGATTTTATTTCTATATATAATAAAAATCTAAAAGAGATTTTTAAAGAAAAGGGAGAATTCACTTATAAATACGATGGGAATATAATAACTTTAGAAGAAGGAAGTCCTAAAGATAGAATTTATTTAAATAAAAATATGAAGAAGTTTAGTTAGTATTTAAGTTAAATACTATAAAATTTTAATAATCAGTACACAGCTAAGACTTATAATAATTCTTAAGAATTATTATAAGTTTTTTTCTTTTTAAATGTATGGTAATATGATAGAATTGGATTATTATTTAATAATACATATTAATTAGAGAGTTTGACAAGTGGACAAGTTAAAATTATTATATATATAATGGGAACTTATGTTCGAGAATTAATCTGATAATATAAGCTAAAAATATAGATAATAAAAAGGAGAGGTACGGAGATTATGAAAGATAAAATAATAATTAAAGGCGCTAAGGTACATAACTTAAAAAACGTAGATTTAGAAATACCAAGAGATAAGCTTGTAGTATTTACAGGTCTTTCAGGTTCAGGAAAGTCTTCACTTGCTTTTGATACTCTTTATGCAGAAGGGCAAAGAAGGTACGTTGAATCTCTTTCAGCATATGCAAGGCAGTTCTTAGGTCAAATGAATAAACCGGATGTAGAATATATAGAAGGGTTATCACCTGCAATTTCTATAGATCAAAAAACTACAAGCAAAAATCCAAGGTCAACTGTTGGAACTATAACAGAAATATATGATTATTTAAGACTTTTGTATGCAAAGGTTGGAATTCCTCATTGTCCTAAATGTGGTAAAGTTATATCTCAGCAATCTGTAGATCAAATAGTAGATGGTGTTATGAGCCTAGAAGATAGAGCAAAGGTTCAAATATTAGCACCTATAATAAGAGGAAGAAAAGGAACTCACGAAAAAGTATTACAAAACATCAAAAAGAACGGGTTTGTAAGAGTTAGAGTTGACGGTGAAATCTACGAGATAACAGAAGAGGAAATCAAATTAGATAAAAATAAAAAACATAATATAGAAGCGGTTGTAGATAGACTTGTAATAAAAGAAGGAATAGAAGGAAGATTATCAGATTCTATAGAAACAGCTTTAAAACTTGCAGACGGATTAGTTATAGTAAATGAAATAGGAGGAGAAGATAGACTATTTAGTGAAAAATTCTCTTGTCCTGATTGTGGTATTAGTATTGAAGAAATAGCACCTAGATTATTTTCTTTTAACTCTCCATTTGGTAAGTGTGACTACTGTGACGGGCTTGGAACACTTATAGAAATAGATGAAGATTTAGTAATTCCAGATAGAAATTTAAGTATAATGGAAGGGGCTATAGCACCTTGGGGAGAAGGAAGAACTAAAGACGATTCTTGGACTTTTGCATTTTTAAAAGCATTAAGTAAAGAATATAACTTCGATTTAAATACACCTATAAAAGATTTAGATAGAGAAATAATAGATCTTATTCTCTTTGGAAGTAACGGAAAAAGAGTCAAAGTAAATTACGTTAAAGAAGGAATTAAAGCAACTTATAACTCAGCTTGGGAAGGTGAGATAAATGCCCTTCAAAGAAGATATAGAGAAACAAACTCAGATACTATAAAAGGTGAAATAGAAAAGTATATGAGTAACAAATTCTGTCCTAAATGCAAAGGAGCTAGACTTAAAAAAGAAGCTTTAGCTGTAACTGTAGGTGAAAAAAATATTTTTGAATTTACAGAATTACCTATTAGAGAAGAATTAGATTATTTAAATAACATAGAATTCTCAGAAAAGAATAAAATAATAAGTGAACAGATAGTTAAAGAGATAAAAAGTAGGTTAGAGTTCTTAGTAAACGTAGGTTTAGATTACTTAAACCTTTCAAGAGCTTCAGGAACGTTATCAGGAGGTGAGTCTCAAAGAATAAGACTTGCAACTCAAATAGGATCTGCACTTATGGGAGTTTTATATATACTAGATGAACCTAGTATAGGGCTTCATCAAAGAGATAACGACAGACTTATAGAAACTTTAAAAAATTTAAGAGATGTAGGAAATACTGTAATAGTTGTTGAACATGATGAAGATACTATAAGAGAGGCAGATTATATAGTTGATATTGGACCTAGAGCTGGAGAACACGGAGGAGAAATAGTAGCTTGTGGGACTGTTGAAGAAATAAAGAAATCAGACAGATCTCTTACTGCTGATTACTTAACAGGAAGAAAGAAAGTTGAAGTGCCTAAAGAAAGAAGAAAAGGGAACGGAAACTTTATTAAAGTAGTTAAGGCAAAAGAAAATAACCTTAAAAACGTAACTGCAAGCTTCCCTTTAGGGACTTTAACTATGGTTACTGGAGTTTCAGGGTCAGGAAAGAGTACTTTAATAAACGAAATACTTTATAAGGGTCTTAATAAACTAGTAAATAAAAGCAGAAACTCAGTTGGAGCTCACAAAGAGATAACAGGCTTTGAAAATATAGATAAAATTATAGATATAGATCAAAGTCCTATAGGAAGAACACCTCGTTCAAACCCTGCAACATACACAGGCACATTCGATATAATAAGAGAATTATTTTCTCAAACTCCTGAAGCTAAAATGAGAGGGTATAAACCTGGAAGATTTAGTTTTAACGTTAAGGGTGGAAGATGTGAAGCTTGTTCTGGAGATGGAATAATCAAAATAGAGATGCAATTCCTTTCAGACGTTTACGTTCCTTGTGAGGTATGTAAAGGAAAAAGATATAATAGAGAAACTCTTGAAGTTAAGTATAAAGGAAAAAGCATAGATGACGTATTAAATATGACAGTTGAAGAAGCTTTAGAGTTCTTCGAACACATTCCAAGAATCAAAAACAAACTTCAAACACTTTTTGATGTTGGATTAGGTTATATTAGATTAGGGCAACCTTCAACTCAACTTTCAGGAGGGGAAGCACAAAGAATCAAATTAGCAACAGAGTTATCAAAAAGGAGTACAGGAAAAACTCTATACATCCTAGATGAGCCTACAACAGGTCTTCATATAGATGACGTTAATAGATTAGTTGAAATACTTCAAAGATTAGTAGATACAGGCAATACTGCTATTGTTATAGAGCATAACTTAGATATGATAAAATGTGCTGACTATATTATAGACTTAGGACCAGAAGGTGGAGACAAAGGTGGTACGTTAGTAGCAGAAGGTACACCAGAAGAAATATCAAAAGTAAAAGAATCTTATACAGGTAAATATTTAAAGAAGATGCTATAAGGTTCGAGAAATAAATAACTGGCTTAGACCTTGGTGTAAAGCCAGTTATTAGATATCTTTAATTTATTTGTAATATTAAAGAATGAATTAAGGCAAAAATTAGTGTATAATTACAAGGATAAAGTAAATATTTTGAGGTGAAGATATGAGTTTTTCAAAAATAATTGGGGGCGTATTCGGAATAATTTTCATCGTAATCTTGTACTTTATAATTTTTTACGCGTTAAAAATAATGGCGAAAGACGTTAAAAATGGCGAAAAGAAAAAGCGACCAGTCGGCCATAAGCATCACGGAATAGAAGTGATTGCTAGCGGAGAAAATAATAACTTAAAAGTAGGTACTATAATACCTATAAAGACTTATATGAGTATAGGTAGGACAGATGATAATACGATAATTCTTACAGATAAATACGTATCTGGTAAGCACGCTAGGATATTGGTAAAAAATAATGTACTTATATTAGAAGACCTAGGTAGTACAAACGGAACTTACCTAAATGGACAGAAAATACAAAACAAAGTTAAATTATTTACACGTGATGAAATTAGAATAGGGACTGCTGTATTTAAGGTTTTAACTTAGGAACAGGGGTGAAGAAATGAAGAAAAATAGAAGTGAGGTAATGCTACTAGTACTTATTTATATATTATGCATGGCATTATTTACAAACTTAGCTATTTTAAAGGATCCTATAGATAAGAATGCCATATATATAGGATTACTTATTTGTGTAGTTATTAGTGTAGCATATCTTATAATTAGAAAATTTGATCCTGATGGAGATCGATTTATACTACTTTTTTCAAGTTTACTTGTAACTATAGGTATAGCGATGCTTTACAGATTAGATCCTTCAGTAGGTAAAAAACAATTAATTTGGTTTATAGCTGGTATTGCTATATTTATAGTAGTTGTGAGGCTTTTTCCAAGCTTTAAAAGCTTTTCTAAATTTAAAGTTCTTTATTTAATTGGAGTGATTGCATTTATGCCTATGGCTATGGTTATAGGTACAGAGCAGTTAGGGGCAAAGAACTGGGTATTTATTGGAGGGTTTGGATTCCAACCTTCTGAGTTCGGTAAAATTTGTCTTATTCTGTATTTAGCAGCAACGCTAAAGGATTATTCTAAAGCAAGTGATCACGCATTTAAAACACTTATAAAACCAGCTTTTGCTGTAGGTTTTAGTTTAATATTCTTAGTTTTACAAAAAGACTTAGGATCAGCACTTATTTTCTTCGGTATTGCAGTTACTATGCTTTATATTGCAACTTCCAAGAAAAAGTATGTTTTTGCTTCTCTTGGACTGTTTGGAGCAGGTTCTGTAGTAGCATACAAATTATTTGCCCACGTTAGAAGAAGGGTTTTAATTTGGAAGAATCCTTGGGAATACGCAAATGATCAAGGGTATCAATTAGTGCAAGGTTTCTATGCGATTTCATCAGGTGGAATGTTTGGATCAGGTCTTGGACAAGGACATCCAACCCTTGTGCCAGTACCAACTACAGACTTCATATTTGCAGCAATATGTGAAGAACTTGGTATGGTATTTGGAATAGGTGTAATGATAATATACTTCTTATTATTCTATAGAGCTATAAGAACAGCGTTTGTAAGTGATGATTCTTTTTCACAACTTGCAGGAGTTGGGTTTAGTACTATGATAGTATGTCAAGTATTAGTTATAATCGGTGGAGTTTTTGCTGTAATACCTTTAACAGGTATAGCATTACCACTAGTAAGTTATGGTGGTACTTCAATGGTAACAACTTTCTTAGCTCTTGGAATACTACAAAAAATATCAGAGGAGGGCTAACATGAACGACATAAAAAAGAATGTAAGGAATGTAATGATAGTCTTCTTATTTTGTTTGATTGGATTGATTTCATATATTGCTTATTTCCAAGCTTTTAAAGCTCCAGAAATAGCAGAGAAACCAGGAAATCAAAGATTGTGGATAGAGAGAAACAAAGTTTTAAGAGGAACTATTTATGATAGAGATGGTAAGCCTTTAACAAAAACATCAAAAGAATCTGCAACTACTCAAAAGAGAGAGTATATCTACGGAGATTTATATGCCCATCCGTTAGGGTATGCAAGTAACAGATTCGGAATTACAGGTCTAGAAGAAGCATACGATAAAGAATTAACTACTTACAACGAAGTGACAACAGGGCTTAAGACATTAATGAAAGATTTTAGTACTGAAGGATTTAAAAAAGCTTTTGATGATAGAGATAAAACTCAGAAAAAGATAGGTAATGGAGTAGTAACTACTCTAAACACTAACCTTCAGCAAGTAGCTTACGATGCACTAGGAGATTCAAGAGGTGCAGTTGTAGCTATTAATCCTAAAAATGGTGAAGTTTTAGCTATGGTTTCTAAACCAAGTTTTAACCCTAACAAACTAGATTCAGAGATGGCAAAAGCTAATAAGGGAAGCGCTGAAAATAGCCCTCTTATAAACAGAGCTATTAATGGATTATATCCACCAGGGTCAGTATTTAAGATAATTACTACTGCAAGTGCACTTGATAATATACCAGGTGTTCAAAACAAAACTTGGAATGATACAGGAGTTATTAAGTTTAAAGATGGAAAAAATCTTAATAACGATAGTAACGAAGCAAATGGTAACATAAACTTAAATCAAGCTTTCGTAGCTTCAAGTAACTTTGTATATGGTAACTTAGCTATGGACCTTGGAAAAGATTTAAAAAATACAGCTGAAAAGTTTGGCTTTAATCAAAAAGTTCCGTCAGATGGCTTTAGTATTACACCTAGTAAATATCCTAAAGATGAACAGGTGCTTGGAGATTTAGCAAGAAGTGGTATAGGTCAAAGTAGTATTTTAGCTACTCCTATGCAAATGGCTTTAGTAGGTTGTGCTGTTGCAAATAACGGTGTTATTATGGAGCCTACTTTAGTAAGCAAAGTAGTTAATGCTAACAAAGAAACGGTTAAAACAATCAAACCAGAAGAATATAAAAAAGTTATGTCAGAGTCTGACGCAAAAACAATAAAAGGTTACATGAGAGACCTTGTACAATCAAGAGAAGATGGAAGTTGGTCATACTTTAATGGATTAGATGTTGCTGGTAAAACAGGTACAGCAGACCATAACAATCCAGACGGTTCACCAGCAAAACCACACTCATGGTTTGTAGGAATGGCTCCAGCAAATGATCCACAAATAGTAGTAGCAGTTATTGCAGAAAATAGTGGATACGGTGCTATAAAAGCAGCATCAGTTGCTGGAAAAGTAATAAATGCAGCATTAAGATAGAATAATAAACGTAACAAATAGATAGATTTAAAAAGGCTGTCGCACTATATAAAAGGTGAGACAGTCTTTTATTTTTAGGTAAGTAAAAATAAATAATTGTTTTGTAATACAAAATTAATAAATAAATAGTAAAATATTATTGTTAAATATAATGAAAATATTAATTTTATATATTAAATTATAGAAATAAATGGATTATTATTACAAAATTAAACTAATTTTCGTTAAAAAATTTACAAGTCCCATTAAATGCGATAATATAAAAAATGGGATAAATGATTTAGGTAAGAGAAGCTTTTGAAAGGGAGGTTTGCTTATGTTTGACTTTGAATATCAACTAAAAATTTTACCAGATAAACCGGGAGTTTATCTTATGAAAAATTCCTTAGGCGAAATAATATATGTTGGTAAAGCTAAAGTTTTAAAAAATAGAGTTAGACAGTACTTTCAAAATTCAAAAAATCATACTGAAAAAGTAAGGGCGATGGTAAAAAATATTTCAGAGTTTGAGTACATAATAACAGATTCAGAGATGGAAGCACTTATACTTGAGTGCAACCTTATAAAAAAATATAGCCCTAAATACAATATTACCTTTAAGGATGATAAATTTTATCCTTTTATAAAGATAACTATAAATGAAGATTTTCCTAGAGTTTTTGTTACAAGAAACTTTGCTAAGGATGGAAATAAATATTTTGGTCCCTACACTAATGGGGCTGCCGTTTATGAAACTATAAATTTAATAAGAAAGGTTTTCCCACTTAGGACTTGTAAAAGATCTATTACTGTAGGTGGTGAGAAAACTAGAGCTTGTTTAAATTATCATATAAAAAAATGTACTGCACCTTGTGAAGGTTTTACAACAAAAGAAGAGTACGGTGCAATGATAAATGAAATTATAGATATATTAAATGGAAAAGATAAGCATATATTAGGTGAGCTTAAAAAACAAATGGAAGAAGCTTCAATGAACCTTCAATTTGAAAAAGCTGCATCTTTTAGAGATAAAATTTTAGCAATAGAAGCATTAGTTCAAAAGCAAAAGATGTTTAAAATCACGGATACAGATGAAGATTTTATAAACCTTTATAAAGATGAAAAAGATACTTGCATTCAAGTTTTCTTCGAAAGAGATGGAAAGATTGTTGGAAGAGAACACTTTATGCTTCAAAACACATTAGAATATTCAGAAGAAGAGATAGTTAGCCAATTTATAGTTAATTTCTATAGTGGTGCATCTAAGATTCCTAAAAATATCTATTGTAATGGAGTAGAAGATAAAGAAGCATTAGAAGAATTTTTATCTATAAAAAGAGAAGCTAAATCTTTTATAAAGATTCCTCAAAAGGGAAATAAGCAAAAAATGCTTAATATGGTTCGTGAAAACGCTAAGATAACCTTAGAACAATTTAAAGATAAAATCTTAAAAGAAAAAGAGATAAATAAGGTTAGCTTAACAGAACTTGCAGAAGTTTTAGGATTAGACGATTTACCTTATAGAATAGAAGCATACGATATATCAAACATACAAGGGGTAGACTCGGTAGGGAGTATGATTGTATTTGAAGATGGTAAGGCTAAAAATAGTGATTATAGAAGGTTTAAAATTAAGACTGTAAAAGGTGCTAATGATTACGACAGTATGAGAGAGATACTTGAAAGAAGATTTAAGCACGGTCTTAAAGAAATTAAAGAAATACAGGAGCGAAATCTTAAGTTTCCTAATGGAAAATTTTCAAGCTTTCCAGATTTAATAATGATGGATGGTGGAAAAGGTCAAATAAATATAGCGTTAGAAGTATTGAAGGATTTAGATATAGAAATTCCTGTGTGTGGATTAGTAAAAGATGATAAGCACCAAACTAGGGGGATTATTTATAATAACGAAGAGATTATTATAAATAGAAGTTCTAATCTAATGCAAATGATTAGAAGAATACAAGATGAGGTGCATAGATTTGCAATAACATATCATAGATCTCTTAGAGATAAAAGAACATTACATTCTATATTAGATGATATTCCTTTTGTCGGAGCTAAGAGGCGAAAAGAGCTTTTAATGAAGTTTAAAAGTGTTGATAATATAAAGAAAGCTACTCTAGAAGAGCTATTAGATACTCCGAGTATAGATAAAAAATCAGCGGAGAGTATAATTAATTACTTTGGTGACAATAATGAAGATACGGGTGAAGAGTAATTTTAACTATTTTGTACTTGTTTTAATAATATATATAGAATATACTATTTAGTGAAAATTTTTGAAGGAGTTTGTTATGAATTACAAAGAGTTATTTAAGGACATATATTTAGAAAATCAAATAGAGCTTAATTCAAATATGAGTGAACATATATATTTTAAGGTTGGAGGCCCTGTAGACGTGCTAGTTGTTCCTAATGATTTCGAACAAGTAGTAAAAACTATAGAAGTTTGTAAGGAAAATAAAATTCCTTATTACGTTATAGGTAATGGATCAAATCTTTTAGTTAAAGATGGTGGAATGAAAGGTGTTGTTATAAAACTAACAGAACTAAATAACATTTCATCAGAAGGTGAAGATATTACAGCTGATTGTGGTGTTTTACTTAAAGATGTGTCTAAACTTGCAGTTCAAAATGAACTTACAGGCTTCGAATTTGCTTGCGGAATCCCAGGTTCTGTAGGTGGTGCTGTATTTATGAATGCAGGGGCATATAACGGAGAAATCTCAGAAGTTATAAAATGCGCAAAAGTTTTAACTAGAGATGGAGAAATCAAAGATTTAAATAAAGAAGAATTAGAACTTGGATATAGATCTTCAAAAGTTATGAAAGAAGGCGGAATTATTTTAAGAGCTACTTTCACGCTTAAAAAAGGAGAGAAAGAGACAATACAAAACAGAGTTGATGATTTAACTGAAAAAAGAGAATCAAAACAACCTTTAGAATACCCTTCAGCAGGAAGTACTTTTAAAAGACCTGAAGGATATTTTGCAGGAAAACTTATTCAAGATGCAGGTTTAAAAGGTTACTCTATAGGTGGAGCGTGTGTTTCTAATAAACATTCAGGCTTTGTTATAAATAAAGGTGGAGCTTCAGCTAAAGATATCTTAGATGTTATTCATCACGTTCAAGATGAAGTTATGAAACAATTTGGAGTTAAATTAGATACAGAAGTTAGAATAATCGGTGAAGAAGAAAAGTAAAACTAACTTCTAAAAGGTGTAAGATTTATAAGTCTTACGCCTTTTTTAATTAAAGAATAAAATATTTTAAAAAACAATTTACAATTTATTCCAAAAGATATATAATAGATTTAGAAGCTAATATTTATCTTAAGTTAAGTTTTTTCCTCTAAGTTAAGATATAATATATGAAATTTTAATCGTAGCAGTTAAATTTAGTTTTAATTAAGCAATAAGATATGCAAGTGTTATAGAAATATTTGTTGTAATTAGTGTACTTATAAATTTAACGATTAGATAAATATTAGTTAAATAGCTAGGCTTTATTAAGTCTAGCTATTTTTAAATTTTTCTTATATGCTATAATATATGTAAATAAAGGGGAGTGGAGGTAGTTTATGATATTTTTAGTTTCAATTGGGGGATTCATTTTATTTACTATATTAGCTTTTTTAGTAGGGGTATTAAAGAAAATTAATATAGCACCATCAATTACAGAAGTACAAATTAAAAAGGTTAGAAAAAAAGATATATTCGCAAGAGATGTATCAGTGCATCTGTTCTTTTTAGGAGTTGCTTGTCTTATGCCATATCTTTTAGGTTTACTATTAGGTAAGGTAGGAACTTATGTAGGACTTGCAATATTAATATTAGGAGCACTTTTGTGGTCATCTTTTACTGGAAGTATAGATAGAAAAATCAAAGTAGGCAAATACTAATTTTAGTTAAATAAAGAGGGGCGATTAAATGAAAAAAATTATAAGAAACGAAGTTTCTAGGTTATCACCTTATATAGCAGGGAAACCTATAGAAGAAGTAAAGAGGGAACTTGGATTAGATAAAGTAGTAAAACTTGCATCTAACGAAAATCCTTATGGACCTTCGAAAAAAGCAATAGAAGCTCTTATAAACACAGTTTCAGATACTAATATTTATCCTGATTCTATATCATATAGTTTCAAAACTGAGCTTTCTAAAATGTTAAATATAAAAAACGAGAACATATTTTGTGGGGCAGGATCTGATTCTCTTATAAAAGATATATGTTTAACATTTATAAAAGAAGGCGATGAATCTATAATGGGTGAGATAACTTTTCCAAGATATAAAAGTAACGTTATATTATCAGGAGGGGAAGCTATAGAAATCCCTATGAAAGATAATGCGTTAGATATAGAGAAAATGGTAGAAGCTATCACTTCAAAAACAAAGATAATTTGGTTTTGCAATCCTAACAATCCAACAGGAACATTATTTACAAAAACTGAATTTATGAAGGTTTTAGATAAAATTCCTGAGGATGTTATTATAGTTATGGATGAAGCTTATATGGAATTTAAAGATACTTTAGACGTTGTAGACTCTTTAGAACTTATGAAAACTAGAAAAAACGTTATAGTTCTTAGGACTTTTTCAAAGGCATACGGCTTAGCGTCTTTAAGGTTTGGATACGGAATAGCAAGTGAAGAGATTGTAGAATATTTAAATAGAGTAATAAATCCTTTTGATTCAAATCTTTTCGCTCAAAATGCAGCACTTGAAGCTTTGAAGGATTCAGAGTATTTAAATAAGGTTGTAAGTTTAAATAAAATAGAGAGAGAATACTTTATGAGAGAATTTAAGAAGATGGGTTTAAAATACCTTCCATCACACACCAATTTTATAATGGTAAATGTAAATGGAGACGATAAACCAATCTACGAATATCTTTTAAAAAATGGATTTATAGTTAGACCTGGTTTCCTTTTAGGGATGAATGGTTGGCTTAGAATTAGTTTTGGTAAAGAAGAAGATAATAAAGAGTTAATCGATCTATTAGAAGAAGCTATAAATGAAAGAGATAATTAAGTTTAAGGGTGCCTATTATTTAGGTACCCTGTGCTTTTTTAAGTGAAATTTTACTTTTTTTAATTTAAAATTAACCAAACTAGTTTAATTTGTATATTATGATATAATTATATAAATGTTTATAAGGAGGTAAGGCTATTATGAGATTTGTTATAGTAACAGGATTATCAGGAGCAGGTAAAACAGAAGCAACAAGAAGTTTAGAGGATTTAGGATATTTTTGTGTTGATAACCTACCACCAAAATTAATACCAAAGTTTGCAGAAGCTTGTAATAATGGCAGCGTAGAGAAAGTAGCGATAGTAACAGATATCAGAGGGGGAGTATTCTTTGATGATTTATTCGAAAGCTTACTTTATCTAAAAAATAATGACTTTAAATACGAAATACTATTCTTAGAATCTTCAGATGAGGTTTTAGTTAAGAGATTTAAAGAGGCTAGAATAAGTCATCCTTTAGCACCTAATTCAAGAGTCTTAACTGGAATCAGCGAAGAAAGAAATAAGTTAAGAGAAGTTAAAGATAGAGCCGATCAAATAATCGACACTTCAAAATATAAGATTAGAGATTTAAGAGAAAAGATAAATGAACTTTATGGAAGCGCTGAAGAACCAGACAAAGAACTTTCTATTACAGTTTTAAGTTTCGGATTTAAATATGGTATTCCAGTAGATTCGGATTTAGTTTTCGATGTTAGATTCATCCCAAACCCATTCTACATTCCAGAACTTAAAGCATTTTCAGGAAGCGATGAACCAGTTAGAAAATATGTTTTAGAGCAAAAAGAAACAGAAGGTTTCTTAGAGAAACTTATGGATATGCTAAGATTCTTAATTCCAAATTATACTCAAGAGGGTAAAAGACAACTTATTGTATCAATAGGATGTACAGGTGGAAGACATAGATCAGTTGCAATAGCAAACGAACTATATGATTTATTATCAAAAGAAGGGTATAAGACAGGAATAGAACATAGAGATATTTCTGAGGATGTAAATAGAGGGGCTAAAAAACTATGAGGCTGTCTGACTGGCTAAAGCCAGGGATAAGAGTTAAGAGATGGTTTTTTGCTGGGCTTTTTGGAGTGCTTTTAATTGCACTTGGATTTACAGAGTTAGTTAATCATAGATTATATGATGCATACTACAAAGTATTTTATATGTGCTTAAATATAACAGGTGTATTTGTTATTTATATATCTGTTAGTGAAGGTGTAAAATCTATTATAGCCTTAATGAATAGAGGATATATAAAAATGTCTCTAGATAGTAGAAAAATAGAAAGTCTTATAAGTGAAAAAAGACTTTTAGTTAAAGGTCCTAAAATCGTAGTTATAGGTGGAGGGACTGGTCTTTCTACTATGCTTAGAGGACTTAAATACTATACTTCAAACATAACAGCTGTAGTTACTGTTGGAGATGATGGGGGAGGTTCTGGTGACTTAAGGGAAGACTTAGGGATGCTTCCTCCAGGAGACATAAGAAACTGTCTTCTAGCTTTAGCAGACACTGAGCCTTTAATGGAAGATTTACTTCAATACAGATTTCCAGACGGAAGGCTTAAAAACCAAAGCTTCGGAAACCTTTTTTTAGCAGCTATGGATGGAGTATCTGAAAATTTTGAAGATGCAGTTCAAAAGATGAGTTCAGTTTTAGCTGTAACAGGAAAAGTATTACCTGTTACGTTAGATGATATGCAACTTATTGCTGAACTTGAAAATGGGAACATAATAGAAGGTGAATCTCAAATTCCAGAAGAGGCATTTAAGCAAAAGTCACCTATAAAGAAATTATCTATTAATCCTAGCGACGCTAAACCTTTAGAAGAGGCGCTTCACGCAATTAAAGAAGCTGATGCTATAGTTATGGGGCCTGGAAGCCTTTATACTAGCGTACTTCCAAACCTTCTAATAAAAGGAATAGCAAACGAAGTTAAAAAATCTGATGCCTTTAAGATTTACATTTCAAATGTAATGACTCAAGCTGGAGAAACTGATAACTTTAACGTTTCAGATCACGTAAAAATACTAAGAAAATATTTTGGCCGTGATATAGTTGAATGCGTAATTGCAAACACTGGCGTTATAAGTGAAGATATGAAAGCTAAGTATAAAGAAAAGAATTCAGATGTAGTAAAAATAGATAGAGAAAACCTTAAAGATATAGAAGTAGTAGAAAGAAACATAGCTAGAACTAAAAACGGAACTGTTAAACATGATTCTGACTATTTAGCTCAAGTTCTTGTTGAAACTATTATGGAGAAAAAATTACTTTATGATAGAAAGAAAATCATTGAGTATATGTATTTATCACAGCGTATAAAAGAGCGTGATAAGAGTGAGAAAAAAACTAAAAGAGCCGCAATGAGTAAGGGTGAAAACTAATCATATGCTTGGGCTAGACTTTTAATTATATTTCGAGAATTTGTTATTTTTCACTAAGAATTTATAGCAGTTACTCCAAAGCATCTCCTAAAACTCTAAATTTGCTAAGGCAAAGAGTTAGAGTTTATTAACGGAGGTGCTTTTACGTAACTGCTTAAATTCTAAAGTTTAAATAAGAGCAATTCATCTCCATATAATTAAAAGCCTGCCCTATGGAGATTAATTTTCAAACTTTGGATGAAATATAACATACTCCGTGAATTATTATATTTCACTAAGGATTTGTAATAGTTACTTCGTTTATTTTTCTAAAACTTAAAATTTGCTAAGGCAAAAGGTTTAAGTTTATTAACGAAAAAACACTACGTAACTAAACAAATTCTAAAGTTTATATAAGATATTCACTCCATATTATTATTAAACTACTCATTTTATTTTTGTTTAATGGTTCTCACCAATTTAGAATTGATTAGCTTATTAAAGATAAAGATATAGAAATGAATTTTAAGCACCTCCTAAAACTCTAAATTTGCTAAGGCAAAGAGTTAGAGTTTATTTTAGGGAGGTGCTTTTACTTGGTGACACACCGATTTTAAAAAAATAGGTCGAAAATTGAGCCGAGTGTATCATAAGTTATTTAATCTATGATATAATGAATTGTCGTAGAGATAAAGAATCGAAAAAAGAATTATATATAGATAGAAGGAGAACTTAGCATGTCATTTTCAGCAAAGGTTAAGGGAGAGATATGTAGATACGCTGATATTAGTAGGGAAGAGGCTTTAGCTGAGATTTCCGCTATTATGAAAGTTAGTGGAACTATAGCGTTTAGCGGTAAAGGATTAGGCTTTAGGATAACTACAGAAAACCCAGCAAGTGCAAGATTAATTTTTACACTTTTAAAAGAACATTTTAATATTCACTCTAAGCTTATGGTTAAAAAGAGTAATTCGCTTAAGAAAAACAACATTTATATGGTTGTTATAGAAG
Organism: Clostridium sp. LY3-2; assembly: GCF_024705715.1. Lineage (NCBI taxonomy): Bacteria > Bacillati > Bacillota > Clostridia > Eubacteriales > Clostridiaceae > Clostridium > Clostridium sp. LY3-2. The sequence continues at coordinate 98,922 of NZ_JAMDLQ010000012.1, read as the reverse complement.
AGGATATGGGTGTTCGTGGACTTCTTGAAGAGACTGGAATCTTTAAGGAAGTTGATGGAGTTATGAGTTTAGATTACGGTATAGAGGATTCTATGGTTAGTGATGAGATGACTAAAAGAGCTTACGTTAGAGGTGCTTTTTTAGGTGGGGGAAGTATTAGTAACCCAGAAAAAACGTATCACTTAGAGTTTGTAACTCACAGTGAAGAATATGCTATAGATTTAAGTAAACTTATAAATACATATGGTTTAAACTCTAAAGTTATTCAAAGAAAGAACAGCCATATTATTTACTTAAAAGAAGGAGAAAAAATAGTAGACCTTTTAAGTATATTAGGAGCTCATACTTGTCTTTTAGAGCTAGAAAACATTAGAATTAAAAAAGAGATGAGAAATAATGTGAATAGACTTGTTAACTGTGAGACAGCAAACCTTTCAAAGACTGTAAATGCAGCAGTAAGACAAGTTGAAAGCATTAATTTGATAAAATCTAGCATAGGTCTTCAAAGACTTCCAAAGAACCTTCAAGAAATAGCTAATTTAAGATTAGAATTCCCAGAGGAATCTTTAAAAGAACTTGGAGAAATGCTAAATCCACCTGTTGGAAAATCAGGTATAAATCACAGATTAAGAAAAATTGAAAAGATTGCAGAAGAGATAAGGTCAGGTTCATACTAATGGCCTTATAACTTTATTAAAAAGAAAGGATGTGAATGGATGGATAATAAAAAGTTTTGTCACTTACATCTTCATACAGAATATAGTTTGCTTGATGGTTCTGGAAAGATAAAAAAGATAGTTAAAAAAGCAAAGGAACTAGGAATGGATAGCATAGCTATAACTGACCATGGTGTTATGTACGGCTGTGTCGATTTTTATAGGGCTTGCAAGGATGAAGGTATAAAACCTATACTTGGCTCTGAAATATACGTAGCAAGCAAGTCTATGGATATCAAAAGGGTAGATAAAGAAAATAAGACTAACCACTTAGTTCTTTTAGTAAAAAATGAAATAGGTTATCAAAATCTTATGAAGATAGCATCAGATGCATCTATAGAAGGGTTTTATTATAAACCTAGAGTAGATCACGATTATTTAAGAAAGCATAGTGAAGGGTTAATAGCTTTAAGTGCTTGTCTTGGAGGAGAAGTTCAAGGTCATTTACTTAATGATAATTATGATGAAGCTAAGAGGGTGGCCTTAGAATACAAAGATATCTTTAAAGATGGGTTTTATTTAGAACTTCAAAATCACAATATGGAAGAACAAAGAAAGGTTAATGAACTTAATATTAAACTTTCAAAAGAAACAGGAATTCCACTTGTTGCAACAAATGACGTTCACTATATAAATAGAGAGGATTCTAAATCTCACGATATTTTAATGTGTATCCAAACTGGAAAAACTGTAGAAGATCCAAACAGAAGAAGATATCCTTCAGACCAGTTTTATTTAAAATCTCCAGAAGAGATGTATGATATGTTTTCTTACGTTGAAGAGGCTTTAGAAAACACTGTAAAGATTGCAGAAGAATGTAACTTTGATTACGAGTTCCACGTTTCAAAACTTCCTAAATTCCCACTTCCAGAAAACACAGATCCTTTTACTTATTTAAGGGATGTATGTTTTAAGGGACTTATCGAAAGATATGATGTTTTAGAAAAGTTTAGAAATGAAGAATATGATTATGAAAAAGTAAATGCTTTTGCTGATGAAAATGAAGAAGCTAAGGTTATAATAGATAGGCTTAATTACGAGCTTGGAGTTATAAATCAAATGGGATACGTTGACTACTTCCTTATAGTTTGGGACTTTATAAGATATGCTGTTGTAAATGGTATACCAACAGGCCCAGGAAGGGGTTCAGCTGCAGGGTCTATAGTTGCATATACTTTAGATATAACAAAAATTGACCCGATTAAATATAGCTTACTTTTTGAGAGATTCTTAAATCCTGAAAGGGTAAGTATGCCAGATATCGATTCTGACTTCTGTTATGAAAGAAGGCAGGAAGTTATAGATTATGTTGTTGAAAAGTATGGAGAAAAGAACGTTTCTCAAATTATTACTTTTGGAACTATGGCAGCAAGAGCTTGTATTAGAGACGTAGGAAGGGCTATGAATTATACTTATGCTGAAGTTGATAGGATTGCAAAGATGATCCCAACTATGCTAGGTATAACTATAGAAAAGGCTTTGGATTTAAATCCAGAGCTAAAAGCAGCCTATGACTCAGAAGAAAGAGTTAAAAGCTTAATTGATATAAGTAAGGATTTAGAAGGTCTTCCAAGGCACTCATCAACTCACGCAGCTGGTGTAGTAATAGCCTCAAAGCCTTTAGTTGAGTATGTTCCACTTCAGAAAAATGATGAGATGATAGTAACTCAATTTGGAATGACTACTTTAGAAGAATTAGGTCTTTTAAAGATGGACTTCTTAGGACTTAGAACATTAACTGTTATGGCAGATGCAGTTAAGATGATTAAGTATAACAAAGGAATCGATATTGATTTAGATAAAATCGATATGGATGACAAAGAAGTTTATAAGATGATAGGATCAGGGAAAACAGCAGGGGTATTCCAATTAGAATCAGCTGGTATGGTTTCTTTCATGAAGGAATTAAAACCAGATAACTTAGAGGATATAATCGCCGGGATATCACTTTATAGACCGGGACCTATGGCTGAGATTCCAAGATATATAGAAAGAAAAAGAAACCCAGATAAGGTTGAATATTTAACACCTGAACTGGAGGATATCCTAAATGTTACTTATGGAGTCATGGTTTACCAGGAACAGGTAATGGAAATTGTTAGAAAACTTGCAGGATATTCAATGGGACGTAGTGACCTTGTAAGAAGAGCTATGTCTAAGAAAAAACATAAAGTAATGGAAGAAGAGCGAAAGAACTTTATATACGGTATCGTTGATAAAGATGGAAATGTAGAAGTTCCGGGTTGTGTAAGGAATGGAATTTCAGAAGACGCAGCAAATAAGATATACGATATGATGATGGACTTCGCAAGTTACGCATTTAATAAGAGTCATGCAGCGGCGTATGGTGTAGTTGGTTACCAAACTGCGTACCTTATGAGGTATTACCCTGTAGAGATGATAGCAGCCATGCTTAACTCTGTAATAGGTACATCAGAAAAGGTAGCGCACTACATTAAATTTGCAGAAAGTCAGGGGATACAGGTTGTACCTCCAAACGTTAATAAAAGTTATGCTAGATTTACAGTTGAAGGAGATAAGATTATCTTCGGGCTTGCAGCTATAAGAAACGTTGGAGCTAATGCTGTTCTAGGGATAACAAATGCTAGAGATAAAAAAGGTGAATTCACATCTATAATGGATTTTATAAACAAGATAGATTTATCAGCTATAAATAAAAGAGCTGTTGAAAGTTTAATAAAAGCTGGAGCTTTAGATTGTTTTAAAGTTTATAGATCTAAACTGCTTGCGGTTTTTGAAAAACTTATGGATGGAGTAGCAAACGAAAAAAAGAGAAATATAGATGGGCAAATTAGTCTTTTCGCATTAGAAGAGGATAAGACAGATTTACCAGAAGTAGACTATCCAAACATTAAAGAATTTAATAAGAGAAACCTTCTAGCTATGGAAAAAGAAATGACTGGAATGTATCTTTCAGGGCATCCTTTAGATGATTATGTTAAAAGCCTTAAAATGCAGACTACAACAGAGATTAATTCTATATTAGAAGCTCACAAAATTTTAGAGGAAACTTCTGAAAATGGACTTGAAGACGAAGTCTTAGATGATATAGAAATTCATGATAACCAAACTGTAATCTTAGGTGGTATTTTAACAGAAGTAAATCAAAAAGTAACAAGAAATAATACTATTATGGCATTTGCAAAACTTGAAGATTTAAGCGGGGAAATAGAAGTTGTAATATTCCCTAAAACGTTAGATAGAGTTCGTGATTCGGTAGTACAAGACGCCCTAGTTACAATAAAGGGAAGAATAAGCTTAAAAGAAGACGAAGAACCTAAACTTTTATGTGAAAAAGTTGAAGGATTAGAAAAAGTAAATTCAGAAAAAGTATATATAAGAGTTAAAGATACTGTAGAGATGAGTATAGCTAACAAGGATTTAAAATATAATTATGGCGAGTATAAAGGTGATACAGCTATATATTTATTTAATGAAAAAGATAGAAAAAGCTATAGATTATCTAGAGATACTTGGATAAATACAGAAAGTAATATTATCTCTGCACTTAAAGAGAAGTATGGAGAAAAAAATGTCAAAATAGTAGAAAAATAAGTGGATTTTAAAAAACTGTAATTATTTACAATAGTAAAATTACAGTTTTTTTGATTAAATTAATATTAATTATAGTAATTTAGACAAGATTTGACTTGATATTTATATCGATACAGTAGATAATTATAATATGATTAAAATCTAATTTTATGCGAATTTTATAAAAAAAAGTCGCATTTTTTAAGAATGTAAAAATTAAATTGCAAATAAATAAGTTTATTTATTAATAAATTATTAAAAATACCTATGTTTATTAAACAAATAATAAATGAAAAATTTTACATAAATTAATTCTATAAAAAGACTGTAATAATATATAATTTTAGTTTTGATAGGGTATAATAAATTTGTATCAAATTTCTGAAAACTTACTTAGACTTAAATTAAATATGTTATAAATATAGATTGATAAATTAAAGTAATTTATGTACAATAATATTCGGTCATATAAACATGGGAAGTTTTGAAACCAGTGGGACTTTACAAGCCCCTATGGTTAATAAGGAGGAGTAAAGATGAAAAAAATAGCTGTTTTAACAAGTGGCGGAGACGCACCTGGAATGAACGCTGCCATCAGAGCGGTTGTAAGATCAGCTTTAGCAGCAGGTATTGAAGTTATGGGAGTTCAAAGAGGATATAGCGGACTTATAAATGGTGAGTTATTCCCAATGAATAGAACTTCAGTTTCAGATATAATCCAAAGAGGTGGAACTATCTTAAGAACTGCAAGATGCCCTGAATTCAAACAAGAAGAAGTAAGAAAAAAAGCTGTTAAAATATTAAAAGCTTATGGTGTTGACGCACTAGTTGTTATCGGTGGAGATGGATCATTCATGGGAGCAAAACTTCTATCAAAATTAGGAGTAAAAACTGTAGGTCTTCCAGGAACAATCGACAACGATTTAGCTTACACAGACTATACTATAGGATTTGATACTGCACAAAACACAGTTTTAGATGCAATAAATAAAATTAGAGATACTTCAACTTCACATGAGAGAGTATCAGTTGTAGAAGTAATGGGAAGAAATTGCGGAGATATCGCTCTTTACACAGGATTAGCTGGTGGAGCAGAAGCAATCATTACTCCAGAAAAAGGATTCGACAAAGACGAATTAGCTAGAACAATCTTAGAAGGAAAGCAAAATGGAAAAATGCACAACCTAGTTATGCTTGCAGAAGGTATAGGTGGAGCATTCGAACTTGCTAAAGAATTAGAAGATGTTACAGGAATAGAAACAAGAGCAACTATTTTAGGACACATTCAAAGAGGAGGAAGCCCAAGTGCTTTCGACAGAGTGTTAGCTTCTAGAATGGGTGGAAAAGCTGTTGAAGTATTATTAGAAGGTAAGACTTCAAGAGTTATTGGATCAGTTAACAATCAAATTGTTGATTTAGATATAGATGAAGCTTTAGCTCAAGAAAGAACTATCGATGAAGATATGTATAAATTAGCTGAAGTATTATCAAAATAATAATTTAAACAAGATTTGAATTATTAAAACAAAGAGGGAGTGTTATTACAATGAGAAAGACTAAAATGGTTTGTACTATAGGACCAGCAAGTGAAAACGACGATATTTTAAGACAAATAATTGAAGCAGGAATGAACGCTTCAAGACATAACTTCTCACACGGAGACCATGCAGAGCACGGTGGAAGAATCGAGAAAGTTAAAAGATTAGCAAAAGAATTAAACAAAGAGGTTGCTATCGTTTTAGATACAAAAGGACCAGAAATAAGAACTGGTAAATTCGAACCAAGCAAGGTTGAATTACAAAAAGGTACTGAGTTCACTATCTACGTTCAAGAAGAAGTTGTAGGAGACACTACTAAATGTTCAGTAACTTACGACGGATTAGCTAACGACGTTGTTCCAGGAAACACAATCTTAATAGATGACGGTTTAGTTGGATTAGAAGTTAGAAAAGTTGAAGGAAACAAAGTTATCTGTGAAGTTATGAACACAGGTTTAGTTGGAACTCACAAAGGAGTTAACGTTCCTGGAGTAAGCATCCAATTACCAGCATTAACTGAAAAAGATGCTTCAGACTTAAAATTCGGTTGTGAAATCGGAGTTACTATGATCGCTGCTTCATTCATCAGAAAAGTTGATGACGTAAGAGCTATCAGAAAATTATTAAACGAAAACGGTGGAGAGCACATCTTAATCTGCTCAAAAATCGAAAACCAAGAAGGTGTTGATAACATCGACTCAATCTTAGCTGAATCAGATGCAATCATGGTTGCTAGAGGAGACCTAGGAGTTGAGATTCCAATAGAAAACGTACCTGCAGTACAAAAAATGATCATCGAAAAATGTAACGCTGTTGGTAAGCCAGTAATAACTGCTACTCAAATGTTAGATTCAATGATCAGAAACCCAAGACCAACTAGAGCTGAGGTTTCAGACGTAGCTAACGCTATATTAGATGGAACAGACGCTATAATGTTATCAGGGGAAAGTGCTAACGGAAGCTACCCATTAGAAGCTGTTAGAACTATGGCTAGAATAGCAACAGAAGCTGAAAAGCAATTATCACACGAAGTAGCTGTATCAAAAGCTACTAAACACATCCCTGCTGTTGCTGGAGTAATAAGCAGAGCTACAGTTAACGCTGCTAATGAATTAGAAGCTGCTGCAATAATCACTTCAACTCAAAGCGGAGCTACTGCTAAGAGAATTTCTCAATGCAGACCACACTGCCCAATTTTAGCTATAACACCAGACGAGAAAGTTGCTAAAACTTTAGCATTCTCATGGGGAGTATACCCAATGGTAGCTGATAAATTCGTTTCAACAGATGAAATGATGGATAAATCAGTTGAAATAGCTGAAGCTAGAAACTTCGTTAAGAAAGGTGACACAGTTGTAATAGCTGCTGGAGTACCTGTAGAAAAAGTTGGAACAACTAACTTAATGAAAGTTACAGAAGTAGAATAATCAAAACTTTGATTATATATAAAGATGGATTCTTAGGAATCCATCTTTTTTTTATTTAATTTTAAAACTATATTCTTTTAATTTACATAATTATAAAAATATGTAATTATAAATAGAGGGGGAAATATATTTAAATCAAATGATTAGAATATAGTTAAAAATTAAATAGGGGGTAGCTTTGAAAAAGTTAATTAAATTATTAATCATAATTATTTCAGTATTATCTTTTTTCATATACTTAAAAGAATTTGAAAGTGATGAGATTTTTAATATTAAAAATATAGAGAACAATTTAGAAAATAGTTATGATATTATGATTCCAGCAAATTTAGCTGAGCTAGATAGGGAAAAGCAGTACGAAGCATTTGAAAAAATATCTAAAAAAACTAACTCATCAATATTTTTCACAAGGGTAGATAGAGATGATGATAAAGAAAAAATTATAAAGTATACATATTTAAATGATGATAGATATATGGAAAAGATAGATTTAGATAGTGGAGTGAAGCTTAATAAAGATTCTATGAATAAGGATCAAATTTTATCTACTGAAAATTCTAAGTATGAGAAGCAACTTGGAATTATTAAAGTACTTTCAGATGATGATATATTACAGATAAAACCTTTAAAAATAATGCTTAAAGATGGAATGAGCTTTACGGGGTTTGTAACTATTAGTTTTGAAAATAATAAAGATATAGATAAAAAGATAAAGGATATATGCAATATATTTGATGTGGAAGATTTGAGTTATAGTAAAAGTGAAACAATAGGTAAAAAGGATTCAATAAGCTTTTTTTATCTAGGAGTTTTATATTTTTTAATTATAATAATTTTGATTTATAACATAATAAATTCATATAGGGAATTTGGAATAAAAAAATTATTAGGATATTCTGATTTAGATATTTGGAGAGAAGAATTAAAGAGTATAGTATTAGTTCAAGTTATATCAAATATAGCAACTATTATAGTTTTGAGTAAGATATTTATAAATAGGTTTAATGGTAGTTATATTATATTTTTAAAGAATATGATTTTTATATATTTAATAATGCTAATAATTACTATAATCTTTGTTTCAATACCTTATTTATATTTGAAAAAAATAAAGATTAATTTAGTTATCAAAAATATGAGAAACACTAAGGAAATCCTATATTTTAATACAGTGATTAAAATAGTTTTAATCTTAGGGTTTACCTTTATAATAAGTAACCAATTAGAGAAACTTAATGAAGTTAAAAAAATATATAATGGTAAATATAACAGCTGGGAAGAAGCTAATGACTATGTAACATTTAACTTAGATTCATTAGATCCTACTGTTTTTGATTCGGAAGAATTTAAAGAAGGGCAAGATAAATTATATAAAAAGCTAAATAAAGAGGGAGCTATTTATGCAGAGTTTTCTATTTTTAATGATCTAAACTCTAGTTTAAATAAAGATAGTAAATACTATTCTAAGGCTTGCTATATAAACCCTAATTATTTAAATAAACATAAAATTTATGATGAATTTAATAATGAGATTGTAGTTTCAGAAAGAAATAAAAATTGGGTGATTTTAATACCTACCCAGTATAAAAAAGATATAAAGGAAATTAAAGAATACTTTAATAACTGGAAGTCCACTTACAGAGATAACAATAAAATAGAAATAATTTGGACTAAACCTAGCCAAGAATATTTTTCGTATAATATCAATGTGAGTACAGAAGGAAATAAAGTTTTAGACCCTGTTATGTTTGTTGGAACAGAGGATGGTTTATTTAAAGGGTGGAATCATTATATTTTTAATGCAGACGGGAACCCCTTAAAAGCAAAGGTAGATAAAGATAAACCGTTGCATAAACAATTCAAGGATATTATTAAATCTTCAGGGATAGATTCATCTAGTTTAAGAGTAAATTATGCAAATGAAGAAGTGCAGTTTAAAATAAATGAGTATAAAAATTACTTTAAGAACTTAGTTTTAGGGTTAATAAGTGGAGTTATAATTATTTTTGTAATAATAATTCAAAGCATAAATAATTACTTCAATCAAAATAAAAAGCTGATTTCTGTTAGAAGTTTTCACGGATACAGCAATTTAGAAAAATTTAAAGAGTATTTTTATTTTATCTTAAAAACTTACGGCTTTATAGCCTTATTTATGTTAATAATTAGGGTTAATTTAAAAGTAGGTTTAACTATTTTAATTACTGGGATTACTTTAGAAATCCTAATTGCATTAGTTTTATTGATAATAATAAATAAAAGACATCTTTTAAAGGTATTAAAGGGAGATTGGTAAGATGGGGATAATTAAACTTGAGAAAGTTAACAAAAGGTATGGTGAAAAGGTAGTTTTAAAAGATTTATCTTTAGAAATAGATAAGGGAGAAATGGTTGCTTTGATAGGTAATAGCGGTAAGGGGAAGACTACTATTATGAATATAATAGGTTTATTAGAAAGTTTTGATTCTGGAAAACTTATAATAGATGGAGAAGAAAATATAAGTGTAAATTCAAAGAAAGCAAACTTAAACTTAAGAAATAAAATAAGTTATCTTTTTCAAAACTTTGCACTAGTTGAAAATAAAACTGTTTCCTTTAATCTAGAGATAGCCACAAAATACTTAAAAAAATCAAAGAGTGAAAAAAAGGCACTTATAGAAGAAGCACTTGAAAAAGTTAACTTAAAAGGTCTAGAAAATAAGAAAGTATATCAGCTAAGTGGGGGGGAGCAACAAAGGGTTTCTATAGCAAGAGTCTTAATTAAAGATAGCAAGATAGTACTTGCTGATGAGCCTACTGGATCTTTAGATACTTTAAATAGAGATATGGTTTTTAAACATCTAAAAGATATGAACTCTAAAGGCAAGACTATAGTTATAGTTACTCACGACTTAGAACTTGCTAAAATGTGTGATAGAATAATAAAGATATAAAAATTATTTTGTTGTACTAAAAATAAAGTAAACAAAAAATAAACAATAAGTATTTTATATTGAAAACGATTTAACAAAGGTGTATTATAAAAATGTACTCATAAATCAAAAAAACACAAAACAATATAAAAGGTTAAGAGAATTAGAGAGAGAAAAAGCTTAAGGTATTTACTTAGTGAAATTATAAATACCTTAAGCTTTTTTCTGTTTATATCTAAAAAATATTAGGGTTTCTAAATAAAAAAGAATAAAATTTTATTAAAGTAGCTAGATTTAACAAAATTTTTTATAAATTTGTTGTATAATGAATAGTAATAAATATATATGTGTATAATATATATATGTTTTGAAATTTTTGGCAACTGATTCCGCACCCTAACGGGTGCACTTTTTTTGTCCAAATATCCATAAGTAGTTAACAAATAGTTTAAAAACTTAATAATATAAATTAACAAAAAGTACTTTACAAGTAATAATAATTATTATATAATAAGATTGTATTCAGGAAGAGAACAAAAACTTGAATACATAATAAATGTGTGTGAAAAAGATTTTATATAAATTTTATTTAAGAGGAGACGGTAATTATGAAAAAATTTGTTTGTACAATTTGTGGATATATTTATGAAGGAGAACAAGCACCAGAAAAATGTCCAATCTGTGGAGCAGGTGCTGATAAATTCCAAGAACAAGTAGGAGAAATGGCTTGGGCTGACGAACACAGAATCGGAGTTGCTAAAGACGTAGATCCAAGAATCATTGAAGGATTACAAGCTAACTTTATGGGAGAATGTACAGAAGTTGGAATGTACCTTGCAATGTCAAGACAAGCTGATAGAGAAGGATTCCCAGAAGTTGCAGAAGCTTATAAAAGAATAGCTTTCGAAGAAGCTGAACATGCTTCAAAATTCGCTGAACTTTTAGGAGAAGTAGTTGATGCTGATACTAAATTAAACTTACAAAAAAGAGTAGATGCAGAATACGGAGCTTGCCAAGGTAAAAAAGAATTAGCTACATTAGCAAAACAATTAAACTTAGATGCTATCCATGACACAGTTCATGAAATGTGTAAAGATGAAGCTAGACACGGAAAAGCATTCAAAGGTTTATTAGAAAGATACTTTGCTTAGGATATAGAAAAACTTATTAATATTCCCTAATATGATAAGAAAAAAGCTGTTATATCAGATTTGATATAGCAGCTTTTAAATTTATGAAATTGTACTTATTTTAACAAGTTTAAAATAACCTTAAATTTGTTTTATTTTGTAGAAAAGAGTACAAGATTAGGTGTACAATCATAATATAGAGTAAACGTTTATATATAGGAGGTAGCTAGTATGTGTGATGTAAAAGCATTAGTTAAAAATTGTGATAAGGACCACTTAGGAAAGTTAATAGGAGTAAGTACACTTGCTATAGTAGGACTTGGAGGGGCAATATTTTTAGCTACTAAATTAAAAAAATAATACTTAAAAATTTTAGAGTTGTTTTGGGAATTTATCTTTAAAGGTAAGTTCCTTTTTATTTTCCTATCACCTATGCTATAATTAAGCAGATAAAAAGAAGAAAAGGACGGATTTCTATGGTTACAAAGAATGAAGAATACATATTAGATATTATTTCAGAAGGTTATGAAGGCGAAGGAGTAGCTAAAATTGATAACTACCCTATATTTGTAGAAGGTGCCTTAAAAGGCGAAAAAGTTAAGATTAGAATAGTTAAAGCTTTAAAAAATTACGCCTATGGAAGATTAATTGAAGTTTTAGAAAAGTCAGAAGGAAGAGTAGATGCAGCTTGTAAATATTATAAAAGATGTGGTGGTTGCAGACTTCAACATATGGATTACAAAACACAATTAGACTTTAAATTCGAAAGAGTTAAAGATTGCGTAAGAAAAATTGGCGGGTTAGATGACAGTATAGTTAAATATCCTTTAGGAATGGAAGAGAATCCTTATAGATATAGAAATAAAGTTCAATTACCTATAGGATTAGTTAATGGAAAAGTAAATGTAGGATTCTATGCACCGAGAAGTCACGACATTATAGATATAGATAAATGCTTAATCCAAGAGGAAGACGCAGATACAGTTTCAAAGATAACTAAAGAATGGATCGAAGAGTTTAATATAAGACCTGCTTTTGTTGATGGAAAGTTCGATAAAAAAGGTTTAGTTAGACACATAATGATAAGAAAAGGCTTTAAAACAGGTGGGGTTATGGTAGTCTTAGTTGCGACTAAAGAAGACGTACCTCATTTAGATGATTTAGTTAATAGATTAAAAGAAGAATTAAGCGGTTTAGAAAGTGTTATATTAAATGTTAATAACAAAGACACTAACGTTATTTTAAGTAATAACTGCAAAACTATTTATGGAAATGATACTATAAAAGACTATATAGGAGAGTTTAAATTCAATATATCTCCTTTATCATTCTTCCAAGTTAACCCTATTCAAACAGAAATTTTATACGGAAAAACTTTAGAATACGCAGATTTAACAGGAGATGAAGTAGTATTTGATGCATATTGCGGAACAGGAACTATAACACTATTCCTATCACAAAAAGCTAAAAAAGTTTACGGTGTAGAAATAATAGAACCTGCAATAATAAACGCAAAAGAAAATGCAAAAATAAATAAAATAGAAAACGCAGAATTCTTAGTAGGAAAGTCAGAAGAAGTTATTCCAGAACTTATAGAATCAGGAGTAAAAGCTGACGTTATAGTAGTAGATCCACCTAGAAAAGGTTGCGACGCAAAACTTTTAGAAGCTATAGGAAAAGTTAAGCCAAAGAAAGTAGTATACGTATCATGCGACCCAAGCACCCTAGCTAGAGACCTAAAAATACTAGAAACACAAGGCTACAAAACTAAAGAAATACAACCCGTAGACATGTTCCCACAAACAAGCCACATTGAGAACGTAGCTTTGCTTGTCGAGGAACGTTAGTGACGAAGAGAAGCATTTAGCACGTTCCATGCAAGGGTTATCCAAGAAATCGAACGATAGTGAAGATTGATTGGGAATAACCTACTGCTGAGAACAGTAACTTTACTTATCAAGGAACGTTAGTGACGAAGAGAAGTAATATAGTACGTTCCATGCAAGAGTTGACCAAGAGGCCGAACGACAGAGAAGGGCGATTGGAATCAACTTACTGCTGAGAACAGTAACTCCACACATCAAGGAACGTTAGTGACGAAGAGAAGCATTTAGCACGTTCCATGCAAGGGATGCCCAAGAGAATGAGCGATAGCGAAATTCGATTGGAAGCAGCCTACTGCTGAGAACAGTAACTTTACTTATCAAGGAGAGAAACGACGAAGATAAGTAATATAGTACGTTCCATGCAAGGGTTATCCAAGAAATCGAACGATAGTGAAGATTGATTGGGAATAACCTACTTAATAGTTTTTAAAATTAAATAGATATAAATAAAGTAGGCAGCAAATTTATTAATTTGCTGTCTTTTTATATAAAAATTAAAATCTAAAGTAACTACTTGTGTTAGAAGTTTAAATAGAAAAGATAATATATGATATAGTCATAGTAAGAAGAGTTCTAAATTTAGATTATGAAGTGCTGAGGAGACTATGGAAATTTTAGAATTACTGGAAACTTCTTTGATTATATAAGAAATTCTGAAGGCTATTTATTCTTAAAAGATAAACAGATTGTTAAAGTAGAAGTTTTTATGGACGAGATTTAAATAGTACAATCAAAGCTTTTGTAAATATGTAAAGTGAGAAGCTTACAGTATGGGGCTGAATAAGAACAATCAAGATGGTATAGATATAACAAGGGAGAATTATATAATGATAAATTTTTTAAAGGAATTTGAAGAGAAATTTAAACAGGAATTTTATAACGATATCAAAAATCTTCTTGAAAAAATAAGTAATGAAAAGGTATATGCTTGTGCGTTTGGAACAGATAGCGATTTTAGTACTCTTTTTCTTGCAATTAATACAGAGGAATCCCTTAAAAAACATATAACCGATATGGAAAATGAGGGGCTATGTAACAGTCAGGAAGATAAAATTTATTACAGGTGGTGTTTATCCGAATTCAAATATGGTAACTCGCACTTTAACCATATTTATAAGCTTCTAAATTCTACGGAAAACGTATCGGATTATAAAGATAAGATAGTTGAAATCATTGCTAAAACTGTGATTGGTACTGATTCAGAAATTTTTAAGCAGTATGGACAATCAAAAGAAGATATAACTTTCTTTGTATCTATGACAGATGATGATATGGCGGAAGAGTTAGAAAACCAATCTGTTATTAAAATGACACCTAAAGATTTGGCTAAAGACTTTTTAATGAGATATGGGAGGAGGTAATTAATATAATGAAAAAGTTTTGGGGGATTGCAAAAAAATCAAATATTACGGTTGGGTGTACAGGGCAAACGGTATATATTTATCAAAACGACTTAGAGATAGCTAAGTTTAAAGATATAAAATACGGTTATAAGGCTATGTTTTGTCCGAGTAAAGATATATTCGTCGTTAAATCAACTAATGGTATGTTTGCAATATATTCATTAGATGAATTAAAATTGCTCCGTAAATTTCGTTTTTCAAAGGTAAGTAACTCACAAGATGATGGGTTTTGCTTTTCTAAAGATGGTAAATATTTTTACAATATAGAGCGTAATATATCTAGCTTTAAAACACGTTTAGCTATATATGATACAAGAAGTTTTGAAGTAGTAAAATATCTTTTTACAGAGGATGATTCTATAGTATTAGACCATATTGAATTTGATTTTGAAAAAAACAGTTTATTTATTCTTGGATTTATGCGAGATGATAGTGGTAGTTTTAATTATGGATTTGTTTCTGAGTTTATAAATGATGAATTAATAAATTTTGCAAAAATTACTGATGAACAATACGAATATATCAAAGGATTTAAATCACTTGAAAGCTATGGATTTACAGCTAAAGCTAAGGAATGGTCAGATTTAAAATACAAAGGGTATAACTTAGATAATATAGAGGAAAATCAAATAAATATTTCTGATTACTTATAAATTTATATTATATTTTAGGGGGATAAAATGAATTATAGTAAACTAATAAAATCATTAGAACTAATTAAAGAAACCCTTAGTTCTTCAAAGAGCAGAGTTTTATTTAATGTAGACGTTCCAGCAACAAAGGCAGAAATTGAAGAAACAGAACGAGAGCTTGGAAAAAAACTGCCTAGAAGCTTAAAAGAGTTCTTTTTAACTGTATCTAAGGATATAAATTTTTTTATAGACCTTGATGAAACATTACTTAAAGAATTAGAAAAAAATAAGGAGTTAGCTAGCACTGGATTGTTTGAATTAAATTTAAGTTTAGAAGGCGTTATAGATGCAGAGGATAATAGAGAAAATTGGATAAATACATGTTTCTCTAATCTAGAAGATGATTATGATAAGGTTTGGCATAACAAACTAGGGCTTATGAGTGTTGGTAATGGTGATGTAATAGCCTTTGATTTATTAAGCGATAAAGAGGAGCCAAATGTTGTTTATCTAAGTCACGATGATGCTAAAGAGCACGGGTGGGTCTTAGGACTTAGCTTTGAAAGTTATATCACAAATTATGTTGGAATAGCTTGCAGCGGCTTAGAATCATGGGGAACAGAGCCTTTTATAACTGATCATAAAGTAGGAATTGATATGACTTGTGATAATGCTATTATTCTTAGAAAAATATTAGGTTTACCTGAAGAATATTTTTCTAAAAATTAATAGGTGCAAATAAAAAAACTAGGAGGAATATTATGAGTAAAGTAGATTTAAATGAAAGATATTGATAAAAAGCCAATGGACCTTAAGTATTATCCGATTTTATAGGTACGTTAGAAATAACAGATAAAAGTATTAATATTCAAGGGCAAGTTAATATTATGGGGGATGTATTATCGCTTTCTATTATACTTGAAAAGTAAACTTGTAAAAAGTGATGCGAGGTTTCTTAACAAGTTCAAGGTTGTAGATATTGATTAGTTAAACAGAATATATGATAGAGGTTGAAATAATAGGAGATTAAATTTATGGGGAAAAATATAGATGAAAAAGATAGTAGAGGAAGGACTCTACTTATAAACGCAATAGTTAAAAGAGAGCAAGTAGATTCAATAGAGTCTATAATAAAGGCTGGTGCGAATTTAGAGTTAAAAGATAAATTAGGGGATACTGCACTTAAAAAAGCTATAAAGTTTAAAAGGATGGATGTAGTGGAGTTACTAATTAAAAATGGAGTCAATATTCAAAGCGAAAATATAGAAGATTCTCCTTGGTTTTTTGCTCGTAAAAATAAAAAAATTGCGGATATATTATCAGAAACAAAGGGAGCTATAAGGTTAACCTTAAATAAGGATGAAGAAAATATATTAGAAGAGCTTTTATATAATGAGGACATAGAGGATATATGCTCAAAAATAGAAAAGTTAGATTCAAAAGAGATATTACATGCATTTATATTAGAATATAATTATGATGATGAGTTACTACCTGTAGTAACTGTTTTAAAAAATGACAATCTAAAAGAAATAACAGCAATAGAAATAATAGAATTACTAACAGATGGAGATATATCAGATTTAAAAATTTCTTATGAAAAAATATTTAACCTAATTAATAATAAATATTCAGATTTAATATCTAGGCTTAAATAATATGTACTTAGATTGCTAAATTTAGAAGGAGGTTTTATGACAAATATACAAACTATAAAAAATCAGATTGGTAAAAGAGGCTACTTAAATAGTGATATTTATAGAGAGGCAATGATAAATATGAGGTTTGAATATATATATCTTTAATGAGTAAAGAGGAAATAGATAAACATCTTGATGTTTTGTTTAAGAGAGGAGTTTAATTATGGAAAAAGATAACTCTTTGCTCTATGCATGCTATATAAATGATATGGATTTGATTAAAGAAAGAATAGTAGGTGTAACATCTGCTCAATTAAAAAAGAGTACTATAGAAACAGGTACACCATTGCATGCTGCTGCTAAAAATGGGAATATAGAAGCGATTGATCTTTTATTATCAGCTGGTGCGGATATAGAAAAAGGGAATTTTATGAAAAATAGTCCGTTACTTACTTGTATAGAAGAAAGAAAATTAGATATAGCGAAATATTTGATTGAAAAGGGTGCAAATGTTAATAAAAAGGGATGCCAAAACAGAAATGCACTAAGTCAGTTGATACTATATGCTTGGGATAAAAACTTCGCAGAATTTTTAGTAGAGAAGGGATGTTTAGTTAATTCAACTTCAGTAGATAACACACCCCTATTAGAAGATGCAGCTATAACCAATAACTGTGATGCAATAGCGTTTTTATTGAAAAATGGCATAGACTTAGCGAATTTAAACAAATCACTTTGCTTTGCAATTATTTATAATGCACCAAAAGCAATAAGTTATCTAATAGAACTGGGAGCTGATTTAGATTCGATGTATAAAAGCTGTAAGGGTGTTTACAAGTCACTTTATCACGATACTTTAGTGCTTGATAATCGTGGTGATAGAAGAGAAACAATCAAAATTCTTCTTGAGGCGGGTGCTGATTTTAAAACGGAACCTGTAAGAGTAGTAACGACTCTTACTCTTGAAAAAACAAAACTAAGTCCTTATGAATATGCTAAGGAACGACTTTCTAAATATCCAGAAAATACATTTATAGCTAAGAATTTAGAATTAATCCATTCTTTTATTAATTAATATTATGAGTATAATTTTAGGACTAATAAATAGAATAAAAATTTTATGGAGGACGAATTTATGGAATTGATAGATGAACTTATAAGCTGCCTTAGCAGTATTGATTATAGTGAATTTGATGAAGAGTATATAGACGAATTACTTGATAGTAGAGATAGTAATCCCTTTGATGATAAATGGTGTAGAGTTAGTAAAAAAATTAATTCATTGAAAAATGAAGAAAACTATACCAATTTAAATAAAGAAATTCAAAATGAAATAAGAGAAAAAGCATTTATTATAATCAAACAAAATACTTTTAGTGAGCTTTCAGATTATGTTTCTGATGATTTTGGACTGATTTATGACAGTTTAATAG
Source organism: Clostridium sp. LY3-2 (assembly GCF_024705715.1). Taxonomy (NCBI): domain Bacteria; kingdom Bacillati; phylum Bacillota; class Clostridia; order Eubacteriales; family Clostridiaceae; genus Clostridium; species Clostridium sp. LY3-2. The sequence continues at coordinate 80,650 of NZ_JAMDLQ010000012.1, read as the reverse complement.
TAAATTATAAAGACAAATGGCTAGATAAATTGATAGAAGAATATAAAAATAAAAGGATTCCAGCTGGAGAACTTTAAAAAGAAATAGATATTATACAGAGTGGCTAAAGCCACTTTTTTTTCGGTAAATAAAATATTATATTGACAGGCATACTACTTAGTAATACTATATATAAGTAGTAAGTAATACTAAGTAGTGAATTTAAAAAATGATGAGGTGATTTATTTGGAAAATATAACAGAGATGCTAAAAGGGATATTAGAAGGTTGTGTCCTTGAAATAATAAGCCATGAAGAGATATATGGATACGAGATTACAAAGAGGCTAAATGCACTTGGATTTAAAGATGTCGTAGATGGAACTGTCTATACTATTTTAGTTAGACTTGAAAAAAATAAATTAGTAGAAACTACTAAAAAACCGTCTGAGATGGGGCCTCCTAGAAAGTTCTTCACTTTAAATGATGCAGGAAAAGAAGAATTAAAAAACTTTTGGGAAAAGTGGGAGTTTGTTTCAGGAAAATTAAATCAATTAAAGGGAGGGATTTAAGATGTTTGATAAATTTATAAAATTAGTAGTTGGAGATTTAGATGAAAAACGTGAATACAAGCAAATGATGAAAAGAGTCGAAGAACTTCCAGAAGAATATAGATTCGCCTTTAAGAAAATTCAAAAATATATGTACACAGTAGGAGCGCCAAACGGTGATATGAGCATATTTAAAGACTTAAATATGTTTAATGAATTAATAGAGTTATTTCAAACTAGCGCATTTGATAAAAAGCCTGTTACAGAGGTTGTAGGAAATGATGTTAGTAAGTTTTGTGATGAATTTATGGAAGCTTTTAGCGAGAATTCAGAAACTATAAAAGAAAAGATAAATAAAGAAATTAAAGAAAAACTTAAATAAAGGAGGGGTAACTTTGATTAAATTTATTAAAAAAATGATCCATGACAAAAAAGAATATAAAAATCAAATGGAAAGAAAAGAAAAATTACCAGAGGATTATAAATTTGTTTTTAATAAGATACAGGAGTATATTTGGAGATTTGCTTCAGGAGACGGTTCTGAAATGCTAAAAGTACAAGGTGACTTATTAGATTTATTTGAATATAGTGCATTAGAAGGTAAAAAGGTTTTAGAGGTAACTGGGGATGATGTTATTGGATTTTCAGATGAGCTTTTACTTGGTACTAAAAAGTGGACGGACAGGTATGCTGAAAGATTAAATAAAGAAATTATAAGTAAGGCTAAGGAAGATAATAAATAAAATTATCAATAGATTTAACTATTAATAAGTAAAATAGAATATTAAAACAGCTCCTATTAACAGATTGTTAATAAAAATAGTTGTAAAAAAATATTGACAATTATTTGCCATATTGTATACTATAAATCATAGTAATCCTATCGGAATAGTTATAATGGCGTTGAAGAAGAGAGTAATATTTTTTAGAAGTTTACAGAGAGAAGGAGTAGCTGAGAACCTTTGATGAAGAAAAATATGAAGTGCACTTTGGAGCTAATCTTTGAAATAGTAGTAGAAGATAAGGGGAGCCCTATATAGCCTTGAAAGAGAGACAATACATATTGTCTAACCTAGAGTGGAACCGCGGAGTTTTAGCTTCGTCTCTTATTAAGAGACGAAGCTTTTTTTATATCCAAAATTTGCTTTAAGTAAATAAAAAGGGGGGATAAAAATGGGATTAGACATAGATTTTATGATAAAAAATATTTCTGTATTTTTAGATGCTATGAAAATAACTCTAGAGATCGCTTTTTTAGGAATAGTTTTATCATTGATAATAGGAATAATAACAAGTAATTTAATTTATTTTAAAGTCCCAGTTTTAAGTAAGATATCAAAAATATATATAGAACTTTCAAGGAACACACCTTTATTAATCCAATTATTCTTTTTGTATTACGGATTAACTAAGTTTGGAATTAGTTTTTCAGGATTTGAGTGTGGAGTTATAGGGTTATCATTTTTAGGGGGAAGTTATATGTCTGAAAGTATTAGGGCAGGCCTTGAGGCAGTACCAAAGGGGCAGATTGAATCTGGTATTAGCATAGGGCTTAGTAAGTTTCAAATATTTAGACTAATAATTCTTCCGCAAGCATTTTATATAGCAATACCAGCTATTGGAGCTAATAGTTTGTTTTTAATAAAAGAAACTTCTATAGTTGGATCTATTGCAGTAGCTGAGCTTATGTTTGTTACTAAAGACATTATAGGTATGCAATACAAAACAAGCGAAGCTTTAGTTATGCTAATTATAGCTTATCTAATAATACTATTACCGATTTCTATATTTATAAGATATCTTGAAAAGAGAGGAAGGTATGCTGAATATGGGGTATGATGTAATATTTCAGGGAAAAAACTTTCTAAGACTTTTAGGTGGATTACTAGTAACAGCTGAAATTGCTTTTATTTCAGTAGTTATAGCATTAATCTTAGGAACTGTATTTGGAGTAGTTATGAATTCAAAGTCTAAAGTTATTAGAATTATTTCAAATATATATTTAGAGGCTATTAGGATAATACCTATCTTAGTTTGGTTGTTTGTTGGATATTTTGGGATATCAAGATTATTTAATATCCATATAGACGGAGTTGTTGTTTCTATAGTTGTATTTTCACTTTGGGGAATAGCTGAAATGGGAGATTTAATGCGGGGCGCAATTAAATCGATTCCTAAAATTCAAGAAGAATCAGCTATGGCAATAGGACTAAACAAAACTCAAATCTATAGATATATAATAATTCCGCAAGCTTTAAAAAGAGTAACTCCATCTGCTATTAATCTTTCTACTAGGATGATTAAGACAACCTCTCTTGTGATTATGATAGGAGTAGTTGAAGTAGTGAAGGTAGGACAGCAAATAATAGAAGTATCAGCAGTTAAATCACCTATGGCTACCTTTTGGGTGTATGGATTTATATTTTTCTTATATTTTATGATTTGTTATCCACTATCATTGTTATCAAAAAAACTAGAAAAAAGATGGGCATATTAAGGAGGGGGATTAATGAGTTTATTAAAGATTGATAATTTAGTAAAAAAGTATGATAATACTGAAGTTTTAAAAAATGTTTCTTTAGAAGTTTCAAAAGGTGAAGTTATAGTAGTGCTAGGGCCTTCAGGCTGTGGTAAGAGTACTTTATTAAGATGTATAAACGGCCTTGAAGAATTTTCAGGTGGAAAAATATCTTTAGATGATAAAGAACTAGGAAAAGATTTATCTTGGAGAAGTGCAAGAGGAAAGATAGGGATGGTTTTTCAAAGCTATGAACTATTCCCGCACCTAAATGTTATAGATAATATACTTTTAGGTCCTACAAAATCTCAAAAAAGAGATAAAGATGAAGTTTTAAAAGAGGCTTTAAAACTTTTAAAGAGAGTTAATCTTTCTGATAAGGAACTTGCCTTTCCAAGACAATTATCAGGAGGGCAAAAACAAAGGATAGCTATAGTTAGAGCACTTTGTTTAAATCCAGAGATAATGCTTTTTGATGAAGTTACAGCAGCCCTTGACCCTGAGATGGTTAGGGAAGTTTTAGATGTTATATTAGAACTTGCAAAAAGTGGTATGACTATGGTTATAGTTACTCACGAGATGAACTTTGCAAAAGAAGTTGCAGATAAGATAGTTTTTATGGATGAAGGTGAAATTAAAGAGATTTCAAATCCAAAAGAGTTTTTTGAAAATCCTAAGAGTGAAAGAGCTAAAAGCTTTTTAAATATCTTAAAGTATTAAATAAAAAGGGGGCATTAAATATGAAAAAAATTAAAAAATTAATAGGGCTAGTTTTAATAGTAGGTGTAGCGGCAGGAGCTTTTGTAGGTTGCGGTAATTCAAAGGAATCAGGGTCTATAGAAGAAATAAAAGAAAAAGGCAAGATAAGAATTGGGGTGTTTAGCGACAAACCGCCTTTTGGATACGTTGATAGTAATGGTGAAAACCAAGGCTATGACGTTGAAATAGGAAAGAGGTTATCTAAGGATTTATTAGGTGATGAAAATAAAGCAGAGTTTGTTTTAGTAGAAGCTGCAAATAGAGTTGAATATTTAGAATCTAATAAGGTGGATGTTATTTTAGCGAATTTCACAGTTACAGATGAAAGAAAAGAAAAAGTAGATTTTGCAGATCCATATATGAAAGTAGGTCTTGGGGTAGTATCTAAAGATGGAAAAGTAAAATCAATAGATGATTTAAAAGGTAAAAAGGTCCTTGTTAATAAAGGGACTACAGCAGAGAGCTATTTAACTAAAAATTATAAAGATATAGAACTTTTAAAGTTTGAGCAAAACACAGAAACTTTCCAAGCATTACTTGATGGAAGAGGCGATGCTTTAGCACACGATAACACTTTAGTTTTAGCTTGGGCTAGACAAAATCCAGGATATGAAGTTGGAATTAAATCTTTAGGGGAGCAAGATATGATTGCACCTGCAGTTAGAAAAGGAAATACTGAATTATTAAATTGGATAAATGAAGATTTAACTAAACTTAAAAAATCAGGCTTTATAAAAGAAGCTTATGAAAAAACTTTAAAACCAGCTTATGGAAATTCAATAGAAGCTGAGGATATAATAGTTAGTTAAAAGTAATAGAGGCATCATTAAATTAGTTTAATGATGTCTTTAATTTATATTTAAATAACAGAATACATATAATAACTATAATTAAGTTTATATTTAAAGGAGTAGTTATGAAAAGAAGATTATTAAAAGAAGAAAGATGGATTCTTATAGGAATACCTGTACTTTTTATAATAGGTTCACTTTGGCATTCTATATATGAATTTACAGGAAATAAATTTTTAGTAGGCTTATTTGCCGCAGTAAATGAAAGTATTTGGGAACATACAAAGATGGTTTTAATTCCTATAATAGCTTGGTTTTTAATTTATTATTTAGTCTTTTTTAAGAAGCACAAAATAAACAAAGACAAGTGGTTAACTAGTCTTTTAGTATCCTTATTAACTTCTATTATTTCAATACCTATGCTTTATTATTTTTATACCTCTGCCTTTGGGATAGAGAGTATAGTCTGTGATATTTTAATCTTATTTTTAGCTATAGCCTTTGGGCAAAGTTTAGCTCTTCATATATACAGATACTCTAAAGGAATAAACCATAATTTAGTTAGTGTAATATTGATTTTAATAGTAGGAGGGTATATTTTTCTTACTTTATCGCCTCCTAAAATCCCAATGTTTAGAGACAGTATAACTAAAAAATATGGGATTGAGTATAAAAAATAAAACTTCTAAAATTTTAGAAGTTTTATTTTAAATTTATCTTATTAATTTTATTTATTATAACTACAAGTTCTTTTGGCGATTCAGGTAAGTCGTTTAAAAGCCAAGTTTCAATAATAGATAAACACCCGCCTACAGAATATCTCATATAATAATTTGCTAAAGTTTTATTTTCTAGAGTACTATTATTAAAAACTTTACTTACATCTATAGTATTTGCGATTTCACTTATTCTATTTAAGATACTATTATCTCTTTGATTACAAAATAAAACTCTGCAAAGATCCTTATTTTCTTTAATCAATTCTAATACCCTAAGTAAAAGCAAGCTATTATATTCTTTAGCTGGAATTTCACTTATATAAATAAGTATTTGAGTAAATAATTCATCTTCCATAGAACTAAGTAAATCAAAAGCGTCTTTATAATGAGTATAAAAAGTTCCGCGGTTAATATCAGCTTTTTTACATATATCTGTAACAGTAACTTGATGAATCTCTTTAGTTTTAAGAAGTTCAATTAAACTTTCTTTTATTACTTTCTTTGTATAGATTGTTCTACGATTTCCTTTAATACCAGCCATTTAAAAATCTCCTCTAATTTAGTTAATTTAATATAAAATGTTATTAAATAGACATATTATGAAAAAGTGTATATTTAATAACGGTTAGAAATTATGTGATTATTGTCTAAGTTAGACTAATAATTTATACTTTTATTATAGTATTAAATATACAAAGTGTCTATTTAATAACTAAAAGTATAAGTTAGGGGATTATTAAATAGAGGAGGGCTACTATGGCATATATAGATGTGAAAGATATACACAAAAGATATAAAGTAGGGGATAGTGAAATTGTAGCTAATAACGGAGTTAGCTTTTCAATAGAAAAAGGGGAATTTGTTATTATTTTAGGTCCAAGCGGTGCAGGAAAATCTACAACTCTTAATATTTTAGGGGGAATGGATAGCTTAGATTCAGGAAAAATAATAATAGATGGAACAGATATATCGAATTTTAATAACAAGGAATTAACTAAATATAGAAGAGATGATGTAGGATTTGTATTTCAGTTTTATAACTTAGTTCAAAACCTTACTGCAAAGGAAAATGTAGAACTTGCAATTCAAATTACAGATGATGCATTAGATGTAGATAAAACTTTAAAGATGGTAGGGTTAGATAAGAGAAAAGATAACTTTCCATCTCAATTATCAGGTGGGGAGCAGCAAAGAGTTTCTATAGCTAGGGCTATAGCTAAAAATCCTAAACTTTTACTTTGCGACGAGCCAACTGGGGCTTTAGATTATAAAACAGGAAAGCAGATTTTAAAAATTCTTCAAGATGCATCAAGAAAGATGGGTTCTACTGTTGTTATAATAACTCATAACTCAGCTATAGCACCTATGGCAGACAAAGTTATAAAAATAAATGATGCAAAGGTTCGTGAAGTTTCAGAAAACAAAAATCCAATATCAGTAGAAGATATTGAATGGTAGGAGTTAAGATATGAGAGCAGATAGAAAATCAATAGTTCGTGAAATTCTATCATCTAAAGCAAGATTCTTTTCTATTATGGTTATCATATTTTTAGGTGTTGCCTTTTATTCTGGTATAAAATCAGCAGGACCTGATATGAATAAAACTATTAATAAGTATTATGAAGATAAAAACCTTATGGATAGTAAAGTTATATCAACTTTAGGTTTAAGTGATGAAGATTTAAATTTACTTAAAAATGATGATAAAGTATTAGATTATTACGGAAGTCATACTATAGATGCAAACCTTACTAATATGAGTAATGTAGTTAGGTTTATGGAGTATGATAAAAATAATAATATAAATAAATTTGAGGTTTTAGAGGGGCGACTTCCTGAAAATGAAGGTGAAATTGCATTAGATGAAAAAGCATTTAAGCTTAACAAAGGTCTAAAAATAGGCGATGAGTTTGTAATAAAATCAGATAAAGATACAATGAAAAACTTTAAAAAAGAAAAGTATAAGATTGTAGGAAAAGTAAAAAATCCTATGTACATAGAAAAAGAATCAAGAGGCGTAACTAATGTTGGTAAGGGAACTATAGATTACTTTGGAGTGTTAAATAGTGAAGATATAAAATTAAAACCTTATACTGAAATTTATCTTAGATTTAAAAATGTACAAGGGCTTGATGCTTATAGTGATGAATATAAGGATTTAACTGAAGAAAACAATAAATACTTAGAAGAATTATTTAAAGGCAGGATTCCATTAAGAGAAGAAGAAGTTAAATCTGATATAAAAAAAGAATTTAAAGCTGGATACGAAGAAATAGAAAAAAATGAAAAGCTATTAAATGAAAAAGAAAAAGATTTAAAAGAAGCTAGAGAAAAATTAGAAAAAGGTAAAGAAGAGTATAAGAAAAACAAAAAAGAGTTTGAAGAAAATATAGAAAAAAACGAAGCTAAGCTAAAAGACGGTGAAAGAAAGCTACAAGACGGAAAACTTGATTTGCAAAACAAAAGCAAACAAATAATAGAAAGTGAAAAAGCTTTAGATTTAGCAAAAGATAATTTAGAAAAAGCAAAGGAAGAATTTTTAAAATCAGGAATAGACCCAGATTCTGATACTAAAGAAATCCAAAGTAATATAGAAAACTTAGATAAGCTATCTAGCGGGTTAAATTTACTTTCAAAAGACATTAAAAACACAGTAGATAACTTAAAAGAAGGAGAAGAAATACCTAAAGAAAAGATACTATATTGGAAACAGATAGGGAATACTTTAGGTTTAACAGAATTAAATTCTTCTTTTGAAAATCTAGAAAAAGATCCTAAAAACAAAGAGTTAGCTTATTTAATAGAGTCTACTTTAAACGAAAAGATTAAAGAAGTTGATTTAAATAAAGATAATCTTCAAAAAGCTTTAATTTCAGTTAATGAGTATAAACTAGGTAAGAGTGAATACGAAAAGGGATTAAACAAATTAAACTCTGGAAAAGAAAAAATAAATATTGCACAAAATCAAATAGAGCTAAAATCAGAAGAGATAGAAGATGCAAAAAATTCTTTAGAAAAAGGAAAAACTAAAGGGGAAGACGAATTTTTAAAAGCTAAAAACAAATTAGAAGATTCTGAAAGAAAGCTTATTTCAGGAGAAAAAGCTATAAAAGAAAATAAAGAAAAGATAGCTACTTCTAAAAAGGATATAGAAGAAAAGGAAAAGTCAGCTTTAGACCATATTAAAAATATTAAATATATAGTATTTGATAGAACAGACAACCAAGGTTATTCAGGGTATAAAGATTCTATAAATAGTTTAGATAGTATAGCAAAGGTACTTCCAGTTTTCTTCTTTATAGTTGCAATATTAATTTGTTTAACAACTATGACTAGGATGGTAGAAGAAAAGAGAATAGAAATTGGAACTATGAAGGCTTTAGGGTATGGAAACTTAAGTATAGCCTTAAAATTCATAGTATATGCTTCGCTTGCAAGCGTGCTAGGATGCTTTTTAGGACTTCTTGTAGGAAGTAATATAATTCCAAGCATAATAAGTAACGCTTATACTAGTGTTTACGGATTACCTAAAGTAGAAACATATTATTATCCTTTATATATAATACAATCTTTAGTTATATCAGTTCTTTGTACCGTAGGTGCAGCTATGTTTGTTGTAAGAGTTGAACTTAAAGATAAACCTTGTAACTTAATGAGACCTAAAGCACCAAAGCTTGGAAAAAAGATATTCTTAGAGAGGATAACTCCTTTATGGAAAAGATTAAGTTTTAATCAAAAGGTAACTTTTAGAAATCTATTTAGATATAAGCAACGTATGTTTATGACTATATTTGGTATAGCTGGGTGTATGGCACTTTTAGTTACTGGTTTTGGACTTAAAGATTCAAATAACGGTATAGTTACAAATCAATTCGATAAACTTTGGAAATACGAAACTATGGTTATTTTTAGTGAAGATCAAACCAAAGAAGAAATAGATACGTATAACAAAACTTTAAAGAGCTTAAAAGGTTATGAAAATAATTTAGAGATGAGTAACAGAACTATTTCATTTACTAAAGAAGGAATGAATAAGCAAGTAGCAAACCTTTATGTTCCTAAGGATTCTGATAGATTAAGTGATTTTGTAGTATTAAATGATATAGTTTCAAAAGAAAATTATAGATTGCCAGATGATGGCGTGATAATAAATGAAAAGTTAGCTAAACTTTTAGGAGTAACTAAAGGTGATACTATAGAATTTAAAGATGATGAAAATTCTTATAAAGTAAAGGTGAGTGGAGTATTTGAAAATTATATTATGCACTCAGTTTATATGTCAGATACTTACTACGAAAAGGTATTTAAAGAAAAGCCTACCTACAATACAGATTTTATAAACTTTAATCCTTCAACTATTGATGAAAATGAGATTTCATCAAAATTAATGGATTGTAAAAATGTAATCAACGTAACAGAAGTAAGCGATATGAAAAAAACAACAGAGGAATCAGCTGCAAATATGAATGTAGTTATGTTAGTTATAATACTATCAGCAGGAAGCTTAGCTTTTGTAGTTTTATATAATTTAAATAACATAAACGTATCAGAACGTATAAGAGAATTATCTACTATAAAAGTATTAGGATTTTTTGATGATGAAGTAACTATGTATATCTTAAGGGAAAATATTATACTAACTTTACTTGGAGTAATTTCAGGGGGAGTGCTTGGAAACTTACTTCATAAGTTTATAATAATAACATCAGAAACAGATACTATGATGATGTACCCTAAGATTGCTTTTACTAGCTATATTTTTGCAAGTTTAATAACAATATTTTTCTCAGTTGTAGTTATGCTTCTTATGCATATTAAACTTAGAAAAGTTAACATGATAGATGCTTTAAAATCAAATGAGTAAGTAAGAATAAAAATAAGTAGCTGTTAGATTTAAATTAATCTAGCAGCTATTTTAATTGTGTATATATACTATATATTGTATAATTTAACCATAAAATCAAATTTAATAAAAGGGAGAAATATAATGGGACTATTTGGAGCAAAAGAAAAATTACTTAAATCACAAGGGAATAAACATAGAGAAGCAGTAGAGGAATTTTTACTAGACGGAGAAGTTGTAGAATCACTTTATCCGTTAGTTATAGATTTTCTATGCGTAACTAATAAGAGAATAATTTTTGTAGATAAGGAAGTTAGCATTAAAGATCCTACAACAGCAGTTATAACAATTCCTTATAAAAATATCACAGAAATAGGTTTAGTAAAAAATGATAAAGCATTTGCAACATCTGATGAGATAGTTATAATATCAAAAGGTGGAAAATACAAATTAAAATTTGTCAAAAGTGACGTCACTAATGCAAATCTTATTTATAAAGAATTAGTAAGTAAAATATTATAATATAAAGTTTTAAAAAGTAGCTAAATTTAATTAGCTACTTTTTTTATTTAAAATAAATGAATAATCTTTTAATAATTAGGAAAAGAAAGGAAGTTGCAAGAAAAAAGGGTAAAATAATAATATGAATCAAAAATAAATATATTCATATAGAAGGATTAGGGGGAAGAATATGAAAAATAAAAGGATTAGAAAAATAATTGCAAGTGCTATAGTTTTATCTATTGTGCTATTCACAGCAGGCTGCGGAAACAATATAAAAGAAAAATTAGAAACAGGAATTACATATTTGAATAATGGAGAATACGATAAAGCAGAACAATCATTTGGAGAAATTATTAAAGAAAAACCAGATAATAATGAAGCAAAGGTCTTAGAACAAATAGTTAAAAACTACAAAGATTCAGAAGAGTTATATAAGAGCGGTGATTATACTAAAGCTAAAGAAGAAATTAATAAGATTCCTAGTGAATATTCAAAATATAATATAAAAGAAAATGTGGATAAATTAAAAGAAGAAATAGATAAAAAGTTAAAAGAAATAAAAGCTATAGATGAAAAATTAAACGGCTTAGAGAAGTTAATAAAAGAAAATAAATTAAGTGAAGCAAATAAAGAGATAGAAAATATAAAAGCTATTCTAACAAAAGAGCAAGAAGATAAGTTGAAAAATTTAAAAATTGATTTAAAAAGTAAAGAGGATAAAATAAAGGAAGAAAAACTAAAAGAGGAAAAGCTAAAAGAAGAAAAGATCAAAAAAGAAAAATTAGAAGATCAAAAGAAGGCTCAAGCATCAAAAGAGAGCACTAATAAAAAAGAAACAAAAAATAATCAAAATACTAGTAATAAAACTGGTAATATAGTTTATAAAAATAATGAACTAGGGATACAAATGACTTTACCTAGAAGCTGGGAAGGAAACTATAGAATAACTTCTAATCCTAATGGGTTTAGTGTATTTGTTAAGTGTAATCAAAAATATGAAAATGAAGGATACTTATTTAGTGTAAAAAAAGAAAGTGATATAAGTGATTTAAGCACATATGATGGGATTGGAAAGAGATATGTTACAGCCAAAGGAGTTAAGTATGTTATCGGAGGACCAACAGGTCTTGTTATGGGAGAGGATAATCCAAAATTTAAATTGTATATAAAAATGGTGAGAGATAGTTATAATATATCTCACACTATAAATCCTATTAGTTAAGTTTGACTAATAAATTTTAGAAGAGTATAATTGCAATTAATATAAATAAACCGTTGATTAAGATTAGTAAATATATCTATTTAAAATTTCAGAGAGCTATTATTTGGTGTGAATATAGCATTTTAATATATATTGAATGGACTTAAGAGGGAAGTGCTTAAAGCTTTTTTGCAAGTAGGTGCTTACGGAAATCCTAACCGTTATGATGGAGGCGTATGTTAGTACGTTTTAATTATTGCTTATTTTCGGGTGGCAAAACAGAAATTTTTACTTCTGTCCCTTTTTGGGATGGAAGTTTTTTTATTTATAAAGGAGATGGTTTTATGGAAGTTGATTGGTGGTGCTATTTATAAGGAAAATATATTAAGAGGAGAGGTTTATTATGAAAAGAATTTTAACAGGTGATAGAACAACAGGAAAATTACATTTAGGACATTATGTAGGGAGTCTTCAAAATAGAGTAAAGCTTCAAGATGATTATGATACTTTCATTTTACTTGCAGATATTCAAGCTTTAACTACACATTTTGAAAGACCAGAACTTATAAATAGTAGTATATATGATGTTGCTATAGATAACTTATCAGTAGGGCTTGATCCAAACAAAGTAACTATTTTTCAACAATCAAAGATACCTTCTATAGCAGAACTTACTATATTTTATTCTATGCTTGTGTCAGTGAATTCACTAAGACACAATCCAACTATAAAAACAGAAGCAAAACAGTACGGATATGATGATTTAAGCTACGGATTTTTAGGATACCCTGTAAGTCAAACAGCAGATATAACTTTTTGTAAGGCAGATTTAGTTCCGGTAGGAGACGATCAAATACCCCATATAGAACAATCAAGAAAGATAGCTAGAAGATTTAATGACCTTTATGGAAAAGGTGAAATTATAATAAAAGAGCCAGAGATATTATTAAGTGAAAATTCAAGGCTTATGGGCTTAGACGGAAATGCAAAAATGGGTAAGAGTTTAGGAAATGCAATATACTTATCAGACAGCATAGAGGAAGTTAATAAAAAAGTTAGGGCAGCTAAAACTGATATAAACAGGATTAAAGTTTCTGATAAAGGAAATCCTGATATCTGCACTGTTAGTAAGTATCACAAAGTATTTAATGAAGGTGAATATAAAAATATTTGTGATATGTGTAAAAATGCGAGCATTGGCTGTGTTTCTTGTAAAAAGATATTAGGAGATAAAATTAATAATCTTTTAGAGCCATTTAGAGAAAAACGTAATTATTATGAAAACCATAAATCAGAGGTTAAAGAAATAATAATTTCAGGAAGTGAAAAGGCAAACAAAATAGGAAACGAAACAGTTAAAGAAGTTAAAAGTGCTATGAATATATTAATATAAAATTAGATGGTGGTATAATTACTATATATTGTATATAAAGGAGAGATTTTATGGGAAAATTACAGGGAAAAGTAGAAGTGATAAATGATTTTTATATGCCAGAATTAGATAGATATAGAACTTTAAGAATCTATCTACCACCTAACTATGATGAGTCTGATACTAGGCATCCGGTTTTATATATGCATGATGCTCAAAATTTATTTCATAAAGAAACATCTACCTTTGGTGAAATTTGGGATGTTAAAAATGCATTAGATGAGATATATAAAAAATATAAAGTTTCAATAATCGTTGTCGGGATAGATAACGGAGAAGAGTTTAGGTATGCAGAGTATTCCCCTTGGAATAGCAAGATAGGCGGAGAGTATTTACCACACGCAAAAGCTACAGGTAATTTAGGGGGAGATGGTTTTAAATATTTAGAGTTTTTAGTAAATACTTTAAAGCCTTATATTGATTCTAATTATAAAACTTTAAAAGGAAGAGAAAATACTGGTATTTGCGGAAGCTCTATGGGTGGACTTATATCTATCTGTGGGGGAATAAAGTATCAAGATACCTTTTCAAAAATAGCAGCCTTTTCTTCAGCTATATATTTCTGTGAGGAAAAGTTTGTGAAATTTTTAGAAGATACAGGGAAAAATAAAAATATGAAAATCTATTTAGATGTCGGAACAGACGAAACAAGCGATAAAGAAAACAAAGATTTCCCTAAAATATATATGGATTGCAACGAGAGAACAAGAGATAAATTAAAAGAAATAGGTTTCGATAAAGAATTATATTATTTACTAGATAAAGGTGGAAGACATTCAGAGGTATCTTGGAGAAAAAGATTCCCTAAAATGATAGAATTTTTATTTTGCTAAATATTAAGAAATCTTAAAACATTGATAGAGTAAGAATTAAATATTTTCCTTTAAACTTAAGAAAAATCATTAAAGGAAGTGTTTAAATGTTTATCTTAGAATATATAAAAAATCCTAGAACAGTTGGAGCGATATCTCCTAGCGGAAAAAACTTATCAAATAAGATGATTGATAGTATAGATTTTGAAAAAGTTAATTGTATAGTGGAATATGGTCCTGGAACTGGCGTATTTACAGAGAAAATTTTATCTAGAGTAAAAGAAGACACTTTAGTTATATTAATTGAAGTAAATACCGAATTTTACAATATACTTAAAAATACTTATGGGCATAAAAAGAATGTAATAATTTTAAATGATAGTGCTGAAAATATTGATAATATAATAAAAAGATATTCTATAAAAAAGGTAGATTGTATAGTTTCAGGGCTTCCCTTTGCATCTTTACCTAAGGAAGTATCAAACAAAATATTAAAAAAGACATCTGAAATACTAAAAGAGGATTCAAAGTTTATAACTTTTCAATATTCTCTATTTAAGCTAAAGCACTTAAAAGAATACTTTAATAAAATTCACTTTAAAAAAGTATTTATTAATTTACCGCCAGCTTACGTTTTAGAATGTGAAGGAGAGTAATATGAGTAAAAATATATTAGTTGTTGATGATGATAAAGATATTAGAGAACTAGTAGAGGCATATCTAAAAGCAGAAGGTTATATAGTAGATAAGGCATCAGATGGAGAAGAGGCGTTATCTTTAATAGAAGAAAAAGCATATGATTTAGTTATATTAGACATAATGATGCCTAAAATAGATGGTATAGAAACATTAATAAGAATAAGAAAAAAGCATAAGATGCCAGTTATCTTCTTAACAGCTAAAAACGACGAGATAGATATGGTAAAGGGTTTAACTTTAGGGGCTGACGATTATATAGCAAAACCCTTTAGTTCTATGGAACTTATAGTTAGAGTAAAGGCGCAGCTTAGAAGATATACAGTATTTAATAATTTAGATAATAAAATAATAAATATTGGAGATTTACTTTTAGATATAGAAAAGCATATAGTTACCGTTAAGGGGAAGGAAGTTAACCTAACTCCTACAGAATATAAGATATTAGAGTTATTTTGTAAAAATAGAAATAGAGTATTTAGCGTTGAAGAAATATACGAAAATATTTGGAAAAATAAATATGCTGTAGGTGATACATCAATAATGGTTCACATTACTAAGCTGAGACAAAAGCTTGAAAAAGATCCTAAAAATCCTGAATTTATTAAGACTGTATGGGGAGTAGGATATAAGATATGAAGCTTAAACTTAAATTAAGATATAACATAATTATAGGAGTTATAGTTGGATTCTTTTTAGCTCAATTAGTAATATCAGAAGGATATGCACTATTAGTATTAAGGCAAGAAAGAAGCGGGTCTTCAGAGGTTCCTTCAATTTTAGGAGAAGAAAGGTTTTTTAAGATTTTAGCTATAGTAGTCTTTATTTTGACAGTTATAATATTTTGCACTAAAAAACTTAGAAATATAAACCTAAACAAACTAAGCATCTATATAATATTAGCAGTTGCAGTTTCGATTTTTTGTGCTGTAGAATTTGTGATGTTAATCGGAATAATAGTTCTTAAGCTATATCCTAAGTTTTATGAAATTATGACGACAAACTATTTTATATCAATAAATGCTTTTTATATGCTGTGGATAGGGATAGTAGGGATGTTTTTACTAACATTTATGATCCTTATTAATAGAAAAATTAAATACATAAAATATATGACAAAAGGGGTTAAAGAAATTAAGTATGAAGGTTTTGGAAAGACGCTTGAAGTAAAAGGAAAAGATGAATTAGGTGAGCTTTGCGAAAGTATAAATGATATGTCTATAGAACTTAGAAAAAAGATAGATAAAGAAAAAGAGATAGAAAATACAAAAAACGAATTAATAACTAACATATCACACGATTTAAAAACGCCTCTTACAGCATTAGTTGGATATTTAGAATTACTTGATAGTTCTAATTTAGATGAAGAAACTAAAAA
The DNA here is from genome assembly GCF_024705715.1 of Clostridium sp. LY3-2. NCBI lineage: Bacteria > Bacillati > Bacillota > Clostridia > Eubacteriales > Clostridiaceae > Clostridium > Clostridium sp. LY3-2. The sequence goes on along the minus strand of NZ_JAMDLQ010000012.1, from coordinate 64,469 downwards.
GAAATACACTAAAACAGCCTATAATAAAAGCTTAAGGCTTAAAGAATTAGTAAATGAACTTTTTGAATACACTAAGCTAACAAGTAGCGATATAGTTATAAATAAAGAGAGATTTAATATATCAAATATAATAAATCAGATAGTAGGAGAGAGCATACTTTCTTTTTCAGAGCGCAATATAGAAGTGATTTTAGATAATCCTTATAAAGAATTATACTTAGAAATTGATAGCAAACTATTTACAAGAGCTATAGAAAATTTAGTTAAAAACGCAGAAAAATATAGCGACTCAAATACAACCTTTAAGGTTAAAGTTAAAGATATGAATGACTTTATAAATATATCTTTTGAAAACAAATGCGAAGGTATAAAAGAAGCTGATTTAGAGAAAATATTCGATAAGTTTTATAGATTAGATAAGGCTAGATCTAGTGAAAACGAAGGATCAGGATTAGGGCTTAATATCTCTAAAAGAATTATAGAATTACATAACGGAAGTTTAAATGTAAAAAAAGAAAATGATTATATAAAATTCAATATTTTATTAAAGAAAGCGTAACTCAAAAGTTATGCTTTTTTTATTTATTAAGAAAAATTAAAAGTTTTCCTATTAGATTATTAAAGATATATTTTTAAAATTATATTAAAGAAAAGGATATAAGGAAGTGGATAGATGATTATTTTTGCTGTATTAGTAATAAGTATTATAGCTTATTATTGTTTTAAAAAAATTAAGCATTAATATAAAGGTAGGGTGAATTATGGATAAAATATTAGAAAAGAGAAACAAAAGAAAAGCTATTTTAATTTTTATAATTAGTATTTTAGTAATGATATTATTATATGTTCTTTATAAATACTTAAAAATAACAGATATTAATGAATTTAAAGATTTAATTCTTTCATCAAAGGTAAATGTTAAATTTCTTTACCTTATGATATGTTTTTTACAGCCTATAATTCTACCTTTACCTGAACCTTTGATAATTATGACAGGAAGCCTTATCTTTGGTAATTTTAGTAGTGCGATTTTAGGTTTTTTAGGAACTATATTTGGTATAATAACTATGTTTTCTATATCTAAATTTATAGGTGAGAAAGTTATTAAAAATTTTATTAAAGATAAAAGCTTAGAAAAATTCAACAGATATATTGAAAAGAATCAAGCGCTTGTAATAGTTTTTTTATTTATAATTCCAATCTTACCAGACGAAGTTATATGTATTGGTTCAGGGTTTTCAAATATAAAGGTTTATAAATTTATTATTTTAGCAATTCTATCAAAATTACTAACAGTATTTATGTTTGCTTACTCTTTAGATAGTATTTTAATAAAAGTTTTCTTAGGGGCTGTTTTGATTAGTATGTTAATTATAAAATTAATTATTAGTAAAAAATCAAAGAGAATAGGACCAGACCCAGATAATATATCATTTTAATTTAAATAGGCTTCTAAAGTTTAATACTTTAGAAGCCTAAAATTTTAATTTTTATGAAGTTTAAATTCTGCGATTTTTGTTTGTCCTTTTGAGTTAGACATATCTACATCTATAATTATTTTAGAATTATTAGTTTGAACTAAAGTCATACCTTTATCTAACTTTATAGGTTCTTTAAACTTTTTGTTTAGTTCAAGTCTTATAGTGCCATTATTTTTCATAGTTGGATCAGATATTCCAACCTTTAAAATACCGTCTTTTTCTTTATATATAACTGATGCTTTTGAGTTTACAGATACCTTATCTATTTTTCCACCATTTTCACTCCAAAAGTTTGCAGCTGTAACATTTAAGTTTTTGTCTTTAACTGATTGAATATCTTTAGTATTAGATAATATTTTTATATCAGGTTTTTTTGAATAGTCCTTAGTTTCTTTTTCAGTTGCATTTGGAAGGATAACATATGAGTATCCAGATTCTTTAGGCTTTATTCCGTGGTCTAAAGTCATAGTCATAAAGGTATTAGAAACTTTAGAATCTGATTGTCCTGTGTTTATATCTTTGTAAGAACCAGTTCTATAATCTCTTAAAAGGTTTATAGTAGTTTTTTCAGGGAAGTAATATCCAAAAGAAGTGTTTTCTTTTGATCCATTTAGATGAACATAACTTGCATCTTCTTTAACTATAGAATCACCAGAATCTTTTATAGCTTCTTTCCCGTCTACAGTAACTTTTTCATCCCCATTTATAAGCCTTCTGTTTTCTATAATTGTTTCTATGTTAGTATCAGTTGAGCTATTTATATCTGAACCCAATAAAACAATTTCGTTATCAAAGAAAAAGTAAGATTTTTTAGCAGTTAAATCCATAGAGCCGTGATCTTTATGATTCTTTTTATCTAATTGCATTCCAGATACACCAAAATCACCAAGGGAACTTCCACCTACCCAATCAGAATTTCCACGCTGCTTGTCTCCACCAGAAGAATTTTTAAGGTTAGTTTTATCTACAGTAGTTCCAGGAAGTCTATTTGGGTCAACAGTTGGCCAAAAGTTTTTATTAAATTGCTCTAAATCATCATTATATACGTAAAGCATTCCATCTGCTGTATGGTAGCCTTTTAGATTTTCACCATTCATTCCACCTTCATGCATAAATGTTCTTGTAGAATACATACTTAAAGAAGCTTGGAAGCCTTTACTTCTTTGAACTGCTCTATCCATATTTGCGTAGTTCCAATTTCCTAAAAGTTCACCTCTTAATTTAATGTTAGGGTCATTAACTATATTCTTTGCTAAAGCCCTAAATTCTAAATCATTAGTAGTTTGAAGTATATCTTTTGAGTCGTTTGAAACTAACCAGTATTTAACCATCTCTTTAAGTTCAGTAGCCTTTTTAGGAGAGGCTGCTGGGATATAATATTTTACTATAGTTTTCATTAAACCTTCACCATTATTTATGTCTTGTCCTGAAGCTCTAGATATACTTCTTCCGCTTACAGAGTCCATAAGTAAACCTTTATGCATTAGAGGTTCAAAGGATTTTTCAATAATATCATACATCATAGTAGTTTTATCTTCTGGAATGTTATATTCACTTCCAGAAAGTAAGCTTGAAACTTTTCCAATTCCACTTAATAAAATAGAACCATACGTTCCTGTGTATGGAAGAGCAGTATGTTGTATTATAGAGCCATCTTCGTAAAATCCATCTAATTTATCAACATATTTAATTTCTTGCATCATATCAGGTGAAACTTCTTTAAGCTTTTTCTCATCTTTTCCTAAAAGACCTCTAAGGGCTATAACTAAGCACATATCAGTTCTATTTGCACCAACAGTTTGAGTTACGACTTGTCCAGGGACAGTTGTATTTCCTCTCCATTGGTCTCTAGCGTTTGGAACATAAAAATCTATAGAATTAAAAGCTTTAGATAATTCTTCAGGAGAAAGATAATCTAAAAGCATAACTAATATGTCGTTAAGCTTTTGAGGAGTTCCTATTTGAAAGTCCCACCAATTGTTATAATAACTTTTTCCGTCATATCTATTTTCAAGCAGCCAGTTAACTCCTGAAATAGTTTCTTTAAGAAGAGTAGTATTTCCTTCTAAGTTAGATCCTTTTAAAGAAAATGCTCTAGCCATAGTCCAAAATCTTTCAAAGGATTTAGTTATGTTAGTTGAAGCTGTAGTACTTTCAAATTCATCCCAAAGAGAAGTTCTATCTTGAGATTTATTCATAGATTTTAAGTATTCTTCAGCTTGGTTTGAAATACTTTTTACAGCTTCCATATCAGAAGGATTATTTTTATCTAAAAGGTCATTAGGCACAAGTGAATCGTAATATCTGTTTACTAATTTATCAAACTTATCTTCTTTATAATCTTTAATAGTAAGGTTAAATTTTCCTACAATATTTCCGCTACTGTTTTTAGCATAAACAATTGAAGTTCCAGGCTTAATTCCTTTTATTATTTCATCTTTGTATTCTAATATACTAGGATTACTAAAGTCGAAGTAGTAAGATTCATTTGAATCTTTTGGTGAAATTTTAGGATTTATAATAAGGTTTTTACCTAACTCTATAGAGTAATCAGTTTTATCAAACTCTATCTTATCTATAGGAAGAAAATCAAAAACTTTAATGCTGCAATTTGTTTTTATTTCTGGGTAATCCTTAAGAGATGCAGTTATTATAGCTTCTCCTTCTTTTAAAGATTTAAATTCACCTGAATTATTAATAGATACTATATCTGGATTATTTGAAGTGAAAATAACATCTTTAGAAGTTGAATCTTTTGGCTCTATAGAATAATTTAATAACCCCTTAGAACCAGTAGAAGAATTAATTTCATTCTTATCTAAAGAAATTGAAATAGGTTTAATTTCTTCCTTTTTTAAAGATACATTATCAATAAAAACATTTCCAAAGGCACCAAGTTTAGTATAAGTATCAAAAGCAAATACGAATTTAAGTGAAGTAGTATCAGGATTTAATTTTATTTCTTTTGAATAAGTTTTATAGCTATTATTTCCTTTTAATTTAGTAATAGAATGTCTAGTTAAAACAGTATCTCCTTTAAGTTCTTCTACTCTAAATTCAAAAGGGGTATGGGATTGGTTAGTGCTATCAATACTTAAATTTTCTGTTTTTAAATCTGCAGATACGGTATACTTACGTCCACCACTAACAGGTACGCTTTGAAGTAAGAAACCACTTGATTTATCTAAAGAAATTTTTACAGCGTTAGAGTTTGAAGTTACATCATCTTTTATAACTTCGCCTAAAGGATTATTTGGAGCAGAAGTGTGATGTCTTAGATCCCATTTTTGTGGCTTAATAGAATCTTTCCAAAAATCTTTAAAAGAATCTGTTATAACGTGAGTGTTTTCAAAATCTCCGTTAATATCAATATAATCGGCTGCAGAATTTAAAGACGGCGACTCAGTAGATGTTGGATTTTTAGATTCTATAGCTTTAGTTGATGCTGGAAAAGCTGTAATTATAGTGTTTGCTATCATTATAGCTAAGATTGTTTTAGATAGACATTTTCCTTTGTATTTATCCATTATAAATTCACTCCTTAAGTTTAATAAATTAGTAATTTAAAATATTAAAAGCAAGAAATATACCAAGTTAAGTGTAGCCTTAATAATAGGAAAACCAATAATAACTGTCATATAACAGAATTGAAATAAATCATAATAATAAGAAATTTTATAAGACACTAGAAAGTTTTTGAAATATTAAATTATGTACTAAATTTTAGAATTGTAAAAATTGTAAGATAAATTTTATAAAACTAATAAATTTGGTTTAAATGGGTTAATTTACAATATAAAGAGGTATATAATATTAAGTGGATAGATTGTTACAAAGGTGGGAAAATTATGTTAACGTTTAATTTTTATATGGGAGGGTACTTTGGTAGATCCCATTTTATTTACCTTGATGGTAAAGCAGATGATAAAAAATTAAAATATGGAAGAACAGAAGGTGGTATAAGAATTGATTTATCAAGAGACTATATAAATTATGATGATGACCCTAAGGTCTATTATAAGGAAGTAGAAATTGATGAGGAAGTTTTTAATGATTTTGTTGAAGAAATCTACTTAATAAACATCGATTCGTGGGATACTGATGCAAGAGATAGAAGTGGTTGTGATGGAACTAGATGGTACGTTTCTATTAAGCCTAAAGATGGTGGATTTATTGAGAAGACAGGAAACAATAAATATCCTATAAATTGGAGAAAATTAATGACATTATTAAATGAATATACTTGTGAAAGAATAGGATAAGAAAAAGGGGTTTTCTCTAAGTTTAGGGAAAGTCCCTTTAAACTTTTATTCATAATTATGTGACAGTTTTTTAAACTTGGATGTGTTATAATAAAGCTATGGAAAAGGTTTACAAAGGGGGAGATTTTATGAAAAAATTTCTTTTGTTTTTAGTTGGAATAAGTATGTTTTTATTAGTTGGATGTACTGAGAGAAATGTGAAACCTACAAGTGCAGATTTTAATACTGCAAAAGAGTATTTAGAGACTAAGGGATACAACATAGTTGAGACTTCTAATAAAGTCTACGAATACACCTTAACTAAAGAAAAGCTAAAAAGTATGCATGAATTTATGGTTTGGAATGTGCAAAGAGAAAAGGCAGAGGAATATTTAAATAAAAATATTTCGTTGTATGTTTTTGTTGTTGATAATCATACTTTAAGAAGTGATTTTAAAGTAAATACTAAGGTTTGTGTTATGATTTGTGAAGGTAAAGTTATAGGCGGATATTCTTTCCCAGATAACAATTCATATAGTAAAATCTATTCTATAGATGGAAATATAAAAGAATAAATTACAATTGTAAAACTTTAAAAAAGTATTTTTGAAGTTTGATACTATAAATATTTAAAGTGATAAAATTAAATCAATAATTAGATTTTTAAAAGGAAGTGTATCTAAATGAAATATTGGCAAATATCAGCAGGGGATGGAAGTGTAGATCTATCAGATATTTTTATAAAGCTTAATGTAGCTTTGCAAGGCCCAGGAGATTACGGCGATTATTTCGATAATAGAATATTATATAAAGACCTAGGAACTAGTGGCAAAGTAGTAAAAACTTTTGCAGAAGATGTAAAAATAGGTGATAGACTAATTTTAAAAAGGATGAAATTAAGTGAAGAAGATACGTCAGAAATAGTAGCAGTAGGTGAGGTTTTAGGACCTTATAGATATGAACCTGTATTTTCAGATGTTGAACTTGAAGGGTTAGGTCTTCAGCATTGCAGGAGAGTTAAATGGTATGTACCAAAAGAAGAGATTCTTGCAGTAGGACCAGGTGCTTTAGAAAAAATTGAAAAATTAGAAGAGGACAACCCTATGATAAAAAAAGGCGAAGAAATACTTTTAAAGTACCACGAAGATAACAAAGAAATAGAATAAAAAAATAAGTTTTAGGATATATTAAAGATGATACAAAACAGTATCATCTTTTTTTATTTGCCTATAATTTTTTAATTAATCATAACGATTTAATATTAGGATTAGTTAAAAAATTATTATATAAATTATAAAATATTCAATTTCCTTGACAGAAGAAATATACTGTGATATGAATAAATAGTTAAAAATTTAAGTATCTACATAACCATTTTGAATAAATATTCAAAATTTATACAAAAACATATATACAATATTTGGAATATACTGTATAATAAAAATCAATTACTTAAAAATAAAAATATATTAAAAGAAGGGGGCATTGAAATGTTTCAAATGAATTCTAATTGTGATAAGAGAGTTGAAAATTTTGCATGTGGAGGTCAGGACGTAAGAGAAAGATCATGGAGTTATACTAGTGAATGTTGTTCTAAATCTATATACTGCAGAGAAGATATGAGAAATGTTAGAGAAGTAATTAGCGGAGGCGCTAATTATAGAATCATTGCCCAAGGCAAAGATACAAATTCAGGTTATGTGAGATAGGAACTAATAAGGTAGCTTTAAATTTGAAGCTATCTTTTTTTTTGTATAGAAAATATAAAATCAGCAAAGGTGATATTCATTTTGTTAGACACACTTTCAACAATGTTTACAATGTCTTTAATTGATTATTTTATGGTAAGTATATCTGAATAATATTTATCTATATTAGTAATATCATTTATAATAGCACTTTTATCAATGAAAGATTTTAATGAGTAAGTATACTTTATAGATTGGGTTTAATTAAGAAATAAAGGGAAAAACTACTTATCCATTTTCACATTAACTAAGGTTAACTATAGCAATAGTTAGGTTTAAAGCTATAAATATGAGGTTAATCAGAAGGATTTTGAAAGCTATTTTAAAAAAACTAATAGTATATAAGTAATAAAAAAATTAAAAATGAAAAAAACTACACAATTGTTACGGCATATTATTGGTACAAGGGATTTTCGCTATATAGGGTTAAATTTTTGATATTTTGGACAAATAAAAATTATTTAGACAAACTATAAAAATTTGGTTGTAGTAGACAAGTAAAAGTCAGAGGGACAAGCTATTAAAACAGATCTATATTAGGAGTTATTTTAAGGAAAATTAAATCACTTTTACACAAAAAATAGAACTTATTAAATTAGACAAAACAGTATGTTTTTCATAGGATCCTTCGTAAATATAAACGAACCAATTTAAATAAACTTGTAGATACTTTGTAGCAACACTTCTAAATTTTCTAAGCCATCTTCTTAAATTCAATATAAAATCAGAACAATTACTAAGTAAATTTTCCCCTTCTTCTTTAGAAATTTCTAATTCTTTCTTTTTATGAAGAGCATAGTTTAACTTTTTCGATACAAGGTAAGAAAATCTATCTTTTCCTGGCAGGAAATAAGTATTAAATACAGGATTGAATGCATTTAATAAACCTTCTATAGATTCCTTTGTAGGACTCATTGAATCAAAGGATATCTTAGCTAAAGAGTAATTGTTTTTATTGATAGTAGTAGCTACAAAGATATTTTTTCTTCTAGAAATAGTGCAAACAGGGGGAGTCTTTTGCCCCTTAAAATTTTCTGAAAATTTAGTATGTCTTATAGCTGTAACTATGTGAGTTCTTCTAGAATCTGTATAAGTTCCGATATGCTTTAAGATTTTATGTCTCCATCTAAAAGATGTTTCTATGCAAATATTTAATCTATCTGCGCAAGCTCTTATAGTAGCACCAGATAACATAAGACGAGTATATTTATCCCAAAGCTCAACATTTTTTCTAGTGTTATGCCAGACAAGCCCTGTTCCTTCGTTAAAAGTCTTAAGACAATCTTTGCACTGATACCTTTGGACATTCCTATATTTACCGTATTTAATAAAGTGTTTTGAATCACAATGGGGACAAGCAGATGTATGTACCATAATATCACCTCGAAAAATTTTGATTTTTTTAGTTATTTTGATTATGGACATAAAAAAGCGCCTTTATTCAGGTGATTTTGGTAAAATACCAACAAAGAAGCAAAACAATAGTGTAGTGGAAATAATCAATACTATAAAGGTGGAGAGAAAAATATACACTTAAGGAGTTTATTTTAAGTTAATCTAAATTAAAACATTAATATAGATTAATATAATAAAAAATATGTTAAGTGGGAAAATTAAAGTTAAAGATAGAAATTGTAGAAAAAAATGATAATTATTAACTATATGTTAATTAATCAGTTAGAATAATAGAAGAAAATAAAATTATAGTAAGATATAAATTAGATAAATAGAAAGTCCTAGGGAGGTAAGTATGAGAGAGGAATCTAAAGGTAATATTTTAATAGTTGAAGATGATATTGATATAAACGGATTGTTATATAAAGTCTTATTAAAAAATGGATATGATGCAAGGCAGGCTTTTTCTGGTTCAGAGGGGAAAATGTGTTTAGAATTATATGATTATGATTTAGTTCTTTTAGATTTGATGCTGCCTGGAATAACAGGAGAAGAGTTTATTAAAGAAATAAGAGAAATTAAAAACACTCCTATAATAGTTGTATCAGCTAAAAATGATATTTTTGATAAGGTAAATGTTTTAAAACTTGGAGCGGATGACTTTATTACTAAGCCTTTTAATATAGAAGAACTTTTAGCAAGAGTAGAAGTTCAAATAAGACGAAGTAAATTTAATAATTCTTTAGAAAATGAAAAACTTAAATTTAAAAATTTAGAGATAGACCCAAGTTCAAGAGAAGTTAGGGTAAACGGAGAACTTTTAAATCTAACATTAAAAGAATTTAAGATTCTTGAATTACTAGTTAAAAATCCTAAGAGAGTTTTTACTAAAGCAAATCTTTTTGAGAGAGTTTGGGAAGAAGAATTTTTAGGAGATGATAACACTATTAACGTTCATATGAGCAATTTAAGAAATAAATTAAGTGAATTAGATAGTGAAAATGAGTATATAAAAACAATATGGGGTGTTGGATTTAAGATGGAATAAAAAATTAAGTCTTTCTTAAGTGTTTCTTTAGTGGGATTTGAAAATTATACCTTAAAATACAACCTATAGAGAAAGTTTAAGAGGAGATGATATCTTGAATAACATTATACAAGTTAAAAATCTAAATAAAAGTTTTAGAAATAATACTGTACTAGAAGATTTAAATATGAATGTTAAAAAAGGTGATATTTACGGTTTAGTAGGTAAAAATGGTGCCGGAAAAACAACGCTTATAAGGATGATACTAGGACTAACTGAGATTACATCTGGTGAAATAGCATTATTTAATAAAACTTCAAAAAAAGAAATGAGAGAAGTTAGAAGTAATATAGGAAACATTATAGAAACTCCTGCTTTTTATCCTTACCTTTCAGCTAAGAAAAATTTAGAATATTATAAAATTCAAAGAGGGGTAGTCGGAGGTACATCTATAGATGAACTTCTTAGGTTAGTTGGATTATCACACACTGGAAAAATGAAGTTTAGTAAGTTTTCGTTAGGTATGAAACAAAGGCTTGGACTTGCACTTGCCCTTCTTGGAGATCCAGAACTTTTAATCTTAGATGAACCTACAAACGGATTAGACCCAGTAGGAATAAAAGAAATAAGGGAAGTTTTAATAAACTTAAATAAAGTTAAAGGCGTTACTATTTTAGTTTCAAGTCATATATTAGGTGAATTATCGCAACTTGCAACTTGCTACGGATTTTTAAGTGATAAAAAAATAGTAGAAGAAATCACAAAAGAAGAATTAAATGAAAAATGCAAGCATCACCTTTTAATAAAAGTAAGCGACCCTAAAAAATCTACAGTTATATTAGAAAAAGTTATGAGAAACACTTCTTACGAAGTCTTAAATGATGGTTTCATTAAAATCTATAAAGACCTAGATAAACCTGAAGTTATAAATAGAAACTTAGTAGAATCAGGAATAGAAGTATATTCAATAGAAAGAGTTGGAGTAAACTTAGAGGAATATTTTGTTGACCTTATCGGAGGTGAGCAAAATGTTTAGAGTTTTAAAATCAGAACTTTATAAGAGCAACAGACTTGGAACTTATATAATAAACGCAATAATAGTATTAGGAATTTTACTTTTAGCTTTATTAACTAAGGATAACGGAATTAAAGAACATGGATTATTCTTTTTAACTGATATAGCTTTTTCGATGCTACCTTTATTTTTACTTGTTTATGTTCCATACTTCTTTGAAGATAATAAATACGATACTTTAAAAAATTCAGTATCATCAAGTATTTCTAAATGGGAGATATATTTAGGAAAGTTTTTAAATCAAATTATATTATTAATAATTTCAATAATAGTAGCATTAGTTTCATTCGTTATTATAATAAATATATTTAATATAGCTGGAAACGATCAAGTTAATAATATGATTCTTATAATCAAAAAACTTTTTATATCATTTCCAGTATATATTTCACTTTTAGCTTTATATGATTTAGTAGTTAGCTTATTTAAAAAAGAAGGTTTAGCTATTTTTATATGTGTTATAGTTATTAATGCCGTTAATGTATTAAGCACTTTAATAGATTATTATTGCGGAAAAATAGCACAGGAAATAACTCCATATATATTAACAAATCCACTGAACCCTTTAATTTCAAATAATAGTATAACAAATGATGCATTAAACAGATGCTTAATAGGGGGAGGAATAAGTCTTATAATCTATTTAGCTATAGGGGTAGCGATATTTAATAAAAGAGATGTTAAGTAGGTGATAATATATGCTTAATCTAATAAAAGCTGATCTGTATAAGTATTTAAATAGGCCGTATCTTTATATTTTAAACGCAGTTTTAGTTGCATTTATAATATTATTAGGATTTTCTTATGGATATGCACATACGAAGGGGGTACCAAAGGAAAATCTTGTTACTCCGCTATTAATTATGCTAAATTTATCTGGAATATTTGTGTTTATATTCTCTGATAACGTAATTGAAAAAAGTAAGTACAACACAATGAAAAATATAGCATCTTCAGATATAAAAAGAAGTAGTATTTTTATAGGAAAAGTGATAACTCAATTAATATTAGGCTTAATAACTTTTTTAATTTGTTTTATGGTTTCAATTATTGCATCTTATATATTTAATATTATGCCAAATAGAGGAATAAATGATTTTATAGATATATTCTTTAGATATATGATTGCGATTCCAACTCTTTTAGGGTGTATAACATTTTATACACTTATAATACTTCTTATAAAAGGGGAGGGAAGAGGTGCATTTTTATCTTTAATAGTTGTATTTATATTTCCGACTATTTCAGTGTTATTAAGTCAAAATATAGGACACATATTTACTTTTATAGATAAATATTTTTTAATGAATCCATTAGATTTAATAGCGAATCAAGGAATGACTTTCAACGAAGCACTTAGATGCATTAGTGCAGGAATAATGAACACTGTAATATTTATGGTTTTAGGGATTCTAATGATGAAGAAAAAAGACATAAAATAAAAGGAGGTGCTTAAGTTTTGATAGGACTATTAATATTTTTACTTTTAATAATTATAGCAATTTTAAATTTTATATTATTAGTTAGAAATAGAGAGATAAAAAATATAACATCTGAGATAAATAAGATAAATATAGAAAATAGCAGAAGAAATATAAGACTTAAGGCACCTTCTAAAGTTCTAGGGAAATTAGTTAAAGAAATAAACTTATTAATAGAAGAAAAAAATGATAGCATTGAAGCCTATAAGAAAAAGGATGTAGAACTTAGAGATTCTATTGCAAATATGTCTCACGATTTAAGAACTCCTCTAACATCTATTATGGGATATGTATATTTGTTAGAGGAAAAAGAAACAAAAGAAGAAGACAAACAAATTTACTTATCTATAGTTAAAAAGAGATCGGAAGTTTTAGAAAAATTAATAGGAGATTTTTACTCACTTTCAAGGATACAAGCTGAGCATTATGAATTAGAACTTACAGAAATAGTACCAGCGGATGTTTTAGTAGAAATAATAGCAGCCTTTTACGAATCTATAACAGATAAACTTGGAGAGCCTGTTATAAATATAGACGAAAAAAGATATAAAATATTAGGAGAAAAAAGTGCTCTAAACAGAGTCTTTACTAATATAACAGAAAATATTTTAAAACATGGTGAAGGTGACGTAAAAATAGAGCTAAAACCAGAAGGTGAAAGTTTAATTATAGAATTTTCAAATAAAGCAGAATCTCTTGATGAGATAAGTGCAAAAAGAATATTTGAAAAATTCTTCACTGGAGATAGGATGAGGACAGGACAAAACACAGGTCTTGGACTTGCGATAGTTAAGCTACTAGTAGAAAAAATGAACGGAGAAATAAGTAGCGAAAAAGTAGATGATAGGTTAGTTATAAAATTAAAATTCAATAGTATATAAAATATGAGCCCTGTAGTATTTCTACAGGGCTTTATTTTGAATAAAATGTAAATATTCTATATGAAAAATGATAACATATATTCATTATGATACAATTTTACTTAAGAGGTGATATAATGCTAGAAATTATAGGATAATAGGTATTTTTTGCCGACAAGGGTGTAAAGTATTTATAAGTATGATTTAAAACTAAATAGGGGGAACAAAAGAAGAAATGGAATCAATAATGGTTTTAAGTATAATTATTTTAGCTTTAGTTATTACAGTTAAAATAATAGAAACAAAGCACAAAGCAAAATTGACTGGATATATAGGGGAAAGAGAAACTAAAAAAAGTTTATCAAATCTAAAAGGATATAGGGTTTTAGATGATGTACTTTTAAAAACTGAAAGAGGAACAACTCAAATAGATCACATATTAATAGGTAAAAATGGAGTTTTTTCAATAGAAGATAAAAATTATAGTGGATGGATTTATGGAGATGAAAATTATAAATTTTGGACTCAAGTTATATATAATAAAAAAAGCAAATTTTACAATCCAATTTGGCAGAACAAGGGACATCTAAAAGCTATAGATAGTATAATTTTAGATAAGTTTAAAGTACAAGTAGTATCAATAATCGTATTTTCAAATAGATGTGAATTAAAAAAGATAAATACAAAAGGGATAGTAATAAAAAGAAATATGTTAAATAAGACTATTGAAAATTATAGGCCAAAAAAGAATTTAACAAAAGATGAGATAGATAATATTTATTATAATTTAAGTAAAGCAAATATATTAGATAAAAAATCTAGAAAAAATCATATAGAAACGGTTAAATTAAAAAAATAGAGGCGGTATAAAATGGAGTTTTTAGAAGAGGTACTACAAGTAACTTTAATTGGAATAATAGTATACTTTATATCGATAAAACTACTTAATAAATTAAATATAATAAAAAAGCTAAAAGAAAAGAATAGTGACGGCAAGCATAATTATAGAGTAGGAATTATAAGTATGGGTACATATGCAGCTATACTTGTAGCGATTAATATTGTTTTTGATAGCTTAAGTTTATATAATTCAGAAAATATAAGGATAGGAATAGCTGTTGGGTTTGGGCTGGCATTATTATATTATTTAATATGGAAAGAAGAAGTAGAAGAGGGAGTTTAGATACAATATATTTTTAAAAAGATAAAATTATGTTATGAATTATGATAAGGTAAACGAATACCATTTAATAAAATGTAAAATCTATAATAAAAGGTGTAAATATTTCTCACTTTGTACTATAATAGGTAAGTCGTTTAAATTTGACCTATGAGGAAGACTTAGAAGTAAATGCTTAGAAATTTATTTTAGAGGTGAGAAAATGTTAAATAAATCATTAAACGTAATTTTAGGAGCTTCATTCGTATCATTAATTTTACTAGGAATAGTTGAATATTTTAGTAAGTACGATTTAAGCTTTAATTCATTAAATATTATTTCAGGAATTATAGGAATCGGAATATTATTTGCAGTAATGTATTTTATGCACAAAATTAAATTAGCTAAATAAGATAATATTTTATATGAAATATATAAACGGGCGTTACATTATTTTTGTAACGCCCGTTTTCCATTTGGTATAATTAAATAAAGAGGTGAATTATTTGAAAGAGGGAATATATGAGCAAGTTATAAATAAAGAAGTATTAAAAAACATAGAACTATTAGATAAAACTAAGTATTTAATAGATACAGAAAAAATAGATAAAGAAGAAGCTAAGGTGGTTTTATCAAGTTATATAGAAGAAGTTATAAGAAAGTCACTTAATTATATAAGAGATAATGAAAAAGAAGAGTCAAAGAAGCTTTTAAGCCAGATTGAGGCTTGCAATAAAATAGTGAATATACTTGAAAAGATATCTAATGATTCTGAAATAGATAAATACAAAATTGAAGAAAGAGGAGAAATACTAACTTCGCTATACTCAAAAATTAATAATAGCAGATCCCTTAAAAAAGGAAAAGCTGTAAGACCTGTGACCCCAATATCACAAAGTTCTCTTTTTACAGGGGCTAGTTTAGAACCTAACATGCTAGGCGAACTTAACAAAGAGATATTGTCTTGTGATTCTATAGATTTGTTAGTTTCATTTGTAAAGTGGAGTGGTATAAGATGCATAATAGATAGCTTAAAGGAAGCTACTAACAATGGAAAAAGATTAAGGATAATTACTACATCATATATGGGAGCATCTGATTTTAAAGCTATAGATGAGTTAAGTAAGCTTAAAAATACAGAAATAAAAGTTTCTTATGATACTGAAAGGACTAGACTTCACGCAAAAGCTTATATGTTTTCAAGAGAAACTGGATTTACTACAGCATACATAGGGTCGTCTAATTTATCAAATGCAGCGCTAACTTCTGGGTTAGAATGGAATATAAAAATTACGGAAAAAGATTCTTTTGATATAGTAAATAAGTTTAATGCAACCTTTGAGAGCTATTTTAACGATTCAGAATTTGTTTTATATAAAGGAACTGATGAGGATAAGTTGCTTTTAAAAAGAGCATTGAAAAAAGAAGTTAGAGATGAAAGTGAAGATTTTAATTATACTTTAGATATAAGACCTTTCTCGTATCAAAAAGAAATATTAGAAAAATTAGAAGTAGAAAGAGAAATCTTTAATAGGCATAGAAATCTTTTAGTAGCAGCTACAGGTGTTGGTAAAACTGTAATATCAGCGTTTGATTACAAAAACTTTTGCAAAAAGAATAATTTTTCTAACAAAAATACATTACTATTTGTAGCACATAGAGAAGAAATATTAAAGCAAAGTAGAGATACTTTTAGGGCAATATTAAAAGATAGAAATTTTGGAGATTTAGTTGTAGGTAAATACAAAGGAGAAAATTTAGATCATTTATTTATATCTATTCAAAGCTTAAATAGCAAAGAATTAATAGATATAACATCAGAGGATAAATACGATTTTATTATTGTAGATGAGTTTCATCATGCACTTGCACCTTCATATAGAAAATTACTAGAATATTATAAGCCTAAAGTATTATTAGGGCTTACTGCAACGCCTGAGAGGGCAGATGGTAAAAGTGTTTTCAGTTATTTTGAAGATAGAATTTCTGCAGAGATAAGATTACCAGAAGCAATAGATAGAAAATTATTATGTCCTTTTCAATATTTTGCAGTTACAGATGATATAGATTTATCTAGATTAAAATGGAAAAGAAAAGGATACGATTTATCAGAACTTAATAAAGTTTATACAGGAAATGATTTAAGGGTAGACCAAATCATAAGAAGTTTAAATGAATATGTTACTGATTTAGAGGATGTTAAAGGATTAGGTTTTTGCGTTAGCGTTGAACATGCAAAATATATGGCAGAAAGCTTTAAAAGAAGAGGAATAAAATCTATAGCTGTAACTGGAGAGAGCTTGGATTATGAGAGAAAAGATGCAAAAAGATTATTAGTAAGTGGCGAAATAAAATTTATATTTGCAGTAGATATTTATAATGAAGGGGTTGATATTCCTGAAATTAATACTGTGATGTTTTTAAGACCTACGGAAAGTTTAACTGTATTTTTACAACAGCTTGGAAGAGGGCTTAGACTTTCAGATGATAAGGAATGTTTGACTGTTTTAGACTTTGTAGGACAAGCTAATAAAAACTATAATTTTGAAGAGAAGTTTAGAGCTTTAATAGGAAAAACTAATAAGCCGGTAAAAGAATATATTGAAAATGGATTTTTAACTTTGCCTAGAGGTTCATATATTAAGCTAGAAAAGAGAGCAAAAGAATATATTTTAGAAAATATAAAAAGTTTAACTAATAATAAAAGAAATTTAATTTCTAAAATAAAGAATTTTAAAAGTGATACAGATTTAGAACTTAATTTTTATAATTTTATATCTTACTATAACCTATCTTTGATAGATTTTTATGGTAAATCAGGTGATAGGAGTTTTAGTAGATTATTAGTTGATGCAGGTGAGAAAGAAGATTTTAATGAAAATTTAGAAAAAGATATGACTAAAAAGCTTAAAAACTTATTTAGTATTAATTCAAGAAGGTTTATTGATTTTATTTTAAAATTAATTAATGGAAGAGTAGAATTTAATAATATGAGCAGTGAAGATATCTTAATGGCATATATGTTTTATTACACAATGTTTGATGCGAGCCCCGAAAAATTAGGATATACAGATTTAAAAGATGGTATAAATGATTTATTAAAAAACACAAATATGATAAATGAAGTTAAAGAAATATTAGAATTTAACTATAATAATATTTCATTTATAGATAAAAAAGTAGATTTAGGATTTGAATGTCCTTTAGACTTACATTGCGTGTATAGTAGAAATCAAATTATGGCCGCCTTAGGATATTATAATGAAAATAAGCCAAGTTTTAGAGAAGGGGTAAAGTATTTTAAAGATAAAAAATTAGATGCGTTTTTTATAACATTAAATAAAAGCGATAAAGAATTTTCACCATCTACCCTTTATGAAGACTATGCAATAAATGATAAGTTATTCCATTGGCAGAGTCAAAGCACTACTTCTGTAGAAAGTAATACAGGACAAAGATATATTAACCATAAAAAATTAAATAGTAAGATATTATTATTTGTAAGAGAAAATAGTAAAAAAGATGGTATTACAGAAAGTTTTATGTATTTAGGAACTTGTGAATACAGAAGTCACAAAGGTAATAAACCGATAAGTTTTATATTTGAACTTAATGAAGAAATACCAGCTAATATTATAAATAAAGCAAATAAAAGTATTATTATATAGTGAAAATAGCACTAACAGATTTGTTAGTGCTATTTTTTATAGCTTGATTAATTTGAGTTAAAAGAGGTATTTGGTAAAAAAAGTATACGAATGGCGAACAAATTTGGAATTTGTGTACAAGTACAAAAGAAACAATTGAAATTTATCAAAAATAATATAATATTATAAATAATATATTTACATATAGAGAAATAAATTATTAAATTATCAACAAAAAGAAAATAAAAGTGATAGGTTGATAATTTTAAAAAGGGGGGCAAGCTAATGGAAGAAAACAGAGAACAATGGGGATCAAAGATTGGATTTATACTTGCAGCTATAGGTTCAGCTGTTGGACTAGGGAATATTTGGAGATTTCCTTATGTTGCATATGAAAATGGTGGAGGGGCTTTTTTAATACCATATTTCTTTGCAATATTTACAGCAGGTATACCGTTATTAATCCTTGAATATTCTATGGGGCATAAGTACAAAGGATCTACACCACTTGCAATAGCAAGAGCATCTAAAAAGTGGGAATGGCTTGGGTGGTGGCCAACTATAACATCAGCAATTATAGTAGCGTATTATTCAGTAATCATAAGTTGGGCTATGAATTATTTTGTACTTAGTTTTAAAAAGGGCTGGGGAAGTGATGCAAATTCATTTTTCAATGGTGACTTCCTTAATTTAAGTGAATCACCGTTTCAAATAGGAGGAGTAGTTTGGTATGTACTCCTTGGAGTGGCAGTTATTTGGGTTATCAACTGGGTAGTTTGTTATAAGGGTATTAAAAAGGGAATAGAGAAAGTAAATAAGATTTTATTACCAACTTTGGTTTTAATAATGATAATTATAGCAGTTAGAGCTGTAACTTTAGAGGGGGCTATGGCTGGACTTAATACATTATTTACTCCAGATTGGGAGATGGTAACTAAGCCTGATGTTTGGATAGCAGCGTATGGACAAGTTTTTTATTCATTAAGTATAGCTATTGGAATTATGATGACTTATTCAAGTTACCTTCCTAAAAAAACTGATATAAATAATAGTGCGTTTGTAACAGCTTTTGCAAACTGTGGATTTGAGTTTTTATCAGCTATAGCTGTTTTTGCTATATTGGGGTTTATGGCAACAGCACAAGGAGTACAAGTTTCAGAAGTTGTATCAAGTGGAATTGGATTAGCATTTGTAGCTTTTCCACAGATATTTAGTACTATGGGAACTGTAGGAAACTTCCTTGGACCGTTATTCTTCTTATGTTTAATATTTGCAGGAATAACTTCGTCAGTATCATTAACAGAAGCGGTTTCAGCACCTTTTAATGATAAGTTTGGTTGGAGCAGAAAAAAGGTAGTTACAGCTATGTGTTTAATTGGGGCAACACTTAGCTCGCTATTTGCAACAGGAGCAGGTTTATATATTTTAGATATAGTTGATCAATTTATAAATAGCTATGGAATAGTTGTAGTGGGACTATTTGAAGTTATATTGATTGGTTGGATTTTGAAACCTGATGAATTAAGAGAGCACGCAAATTCTATCTCTCACTTTAAGATAGGGAAATGGTGGGATGTAGCTATTAAGTTCATCACACCAGCTCTTTTAATCTATATGATAGTTCAAAATGTATTAAAAGAAATCAATGCACCATACGGAGGGTATGAAGTAAGTCAGCTTTTAGCTTATGGATGGAGCGTAATAGGGTTTGGGATTATTGTAGCACTCGTTATAACTAAAAAGCCTTGGAAGGCTAATAAAGTTAGTGATGAGCAGGTTAAAGAGGATGATTTAGAAGAGGAATTAAATAATAATTTAGAATTAGATGTTTAAAAAAGGGGGCTTTTTTATATGACAAAAGTAGCGATAGCTTTCTTTTTGATAGGTGCAACAGTCTTGTGGGGAGGCTTAGCTGTATCTTTGACAATGCTTATAAAAAGCGAAAAGAAAGCTAGTTTAGAAGAAGCTAAAAATAATAAATAAAATAATATTTTAATTAAGACTTATGTTTAAAATTTTAAAAACATAAGTCTTAATTTTTTTCTATCCAAAAACTTACTATTTACAAAAGAACGTATGTTCGGTATTATTTTAATATAAATATTTTTAGAAGGTGCGGTAAAATGGATGATAAAATAATTTTTCATGTAGATGTTAATTCAGCTTATTTATCTTGGATAGCAGTTCATAGACTTCAGTTTGGAGAAGATAATATTGATATTAGAACTATTCCTTCAATAATCGGAGGAAATATAAAGGAGCGTCACGGTATAGTTTTAGCAAAGTCTATCCCTGCTAAAAAATATAATATTCAAACAGGGGAGCCTGTTGTAAAAGCTTTAGGAAGATGTAAAGACCTTAAAGTGTATCCGCCAGATTATAAAATTTTTATGAGATGTAGTGATGCTATGTATGAGCTTTTACGAGAGTATTCTCCGCTTATTCAAAGATATTCAGTAGATGAAGTTTTTATGGATATGAGCCATTTAAAAGATAATTATATGGATAAAGCTATAGAGATAAAAGATAGGATTGAAAAAGAGCTAGGCTTTACAGTAAATATAGGTATAAGCACAAATAAACTTTTAGCAAAAATGGCTAGTGATTTTAAGAAAAAGAATTCGATTCATACTCTATTTCAAGAAGAAATAAAAGATAAGATGTGGCCATTACCTATAAGGGACTTATTTATGGTAGGAATTAGAACTGAAAAAAAGCTAAAAAAGCTTAATATTCAAACTATAGGTGACTTAGCGCATTACAACTTTGATATTTTAAATCATATGTTTAAAAGCTATGCAAAAGTTATATATAACTATGCAAATGGTATTGAAAATTCAAAGGTTAGGGATAAAAATTATCTTGAAGTTAAGGGTATTGGAAATTCAACTACAGTCCCTTTTGATATTTTTAAGAGGGAAGATGCTTTAAAGGTGTTATTATCTTTAGTTGAAACAGCTTCTATGAGGCTTAGAAAAAATGAAACTATGTGCACTTTAGTTCACGTTTCTATAAAAACTAATGTATTTATAAGGTATTCGCACCAAGTAACTTTAAATT
The DNA here is from genome assembly GCF_024705715.1 of Clostridium sp. LY3-2. Lineage (NCBI taxonomy): Bacteria > Bacillati > Bacillota > Clostridia > Eubacteriales > Clostridiaceae > Clostridium > Clostridium sp. LY3-2. The sequence goes on along the minus strand of NZ_JAMDLQ010000012.1, from coordinate 43,295 downwards.
CACCAACAGATTCTACAGAAGAATTGTTTAAAGAGATAACAAAGGCTTTTGATGAGGTTTGGAAAGGTGAAGGGATAAGGCACTTAGGAGTAAGGTTTTCTAAGCTTTGTTCTAATGAATTTTATCAAAAGAATTTATTTGATGATGACAAAAAAGATAAAAGAAGAGCACTTGATAAAACTATTGATGAAATTAGATTTAGATATGGTAATAAATCAGTTTTTAGATCTACTTTTATCAATTCAGAAATTAAACCCCTTAGTGGAGGAGTTTTAGAAGAAGAGGATTATATGATGATGGGAAGTATTTTATAGGAGTTGATTAATTATGAAAGTTTCTAAAGTAATTCAAGTTATTGCTTGGTTTGATGAAAAAGGTAAGATTAGACCAGTTAAATTTAGATATGAAGATGAGGGAGAACTTAGGGTAGTTGTTATAGATGAGATTTTAAATAGGGAATTTAAAAAGCTTGGAGGCAATCCAACTTGGACATTTACATGCACATCAACTATTAATGATGTTAAATCTATATATGATATAAAATACGATCCTTTATCTAACAGATGGGTCTTGTTTTTTAAAAATTAAACAAAAAATAAAAAATAGATTGATTTTAAGGACGAGCGTGATATAATAATACTGTAAATGTTTTCAAATTATAAGATTCATAAAATTTTCTTTAATTTATGTGGAAGAGAAGGAGAGTTTAGCATAGATGACAGAGATGTTTTCTTTGCGGGCTCTCTTTTTATTTTTGCCTATTTTAATTTTAATTAATATAGAAAAAAAGCATTATTATAGGAGGAAATGAACATGGTCAATTTTTTAGCAGAGATGATAGGAACAATGATCCTTATCTATTTAGGGGATGGAGTTGTTGCTAACGTAGTTTTGAAAAAAACTAAAGGACATAATTCAGGGTGGATGGTTATTTCATCTGGTTGGGCATTTGCAGTTGCAATACCAGCATTTATATTTGGAGCAACTAGCGGAGCTCACTTTAATCCAGCTTTAACAATAGCTTTAGCTGCAATAGGTGATTTCTCTTGGAGTCAAGTTCCTATGTATATTACAGCTCAGATGATAGGGGCATTCCTTGGAGCAGTCTTAGTATTTCTTCAATATTACAATCATTTTGAAGAAACAGATGATAAAGATGGGAAGCTTGGAGTATTCTGTACAGGTCCAGCACTAAGAAATAGTAAATTTAATTTTATAAGTGAGTTCTTCGGAACATTTTTATTAGTGTTTGGTATTTTAGGGATTGGAAATGTAGAAATGGCAAATGGTTTAAACACACTTGCAGTAGGGCTTTTAATTTGGGCTATAGGTTTAAGCTCTGGGGGTACAACAGGGTATGCAATTAACCCTGCTAGAGACTTAGCGCCAAGAATAGCACATGCTATTTTACCTGTTCCGGGTAAGAGAGATTCAGATTGGAAGTATGCTTGGATACCAGTAGTTGCACCTATTGTTGGAGCATTAGCTGGAGCATTTGTTTTTGTAACTGTATTCTAAAAGACATTTTAAAAATTTTATGAGGTGATTAATATGGGAAAATATGTAATAGCATTAGATCAAGGAACTACAAGTTCAAGAGCTATAATTTTTGATAAAGGTCAAAATATATTAGGAATTAGTCAAAAAGAGTTTACGCAAATATATCCTAAAGAAGGATGGGTAGAACATAACCCAATGGAAATTTGGGCATCTCAATTTGGAGTTTTGCAAGAAGTTATTGCTAAAGCAAATATAACTCAAGACGAAATAGCAGCAATAGGTATAACAAACCAAAGGGAAACTACTATAGTTTGGGATAAAAATACTGGTGAGCCAGTTTATAACGCTATAGTTTGGCAGTGTAGAAGAACAGCTAAAATTTGTGATGAGTTAAGAGAAAAAGGTTTAGAAGAATATATTAAAGAAACTACTGGATTAGTTCTGGATGCATATTTTTCAGGCACTAAAATAAAATGGATTTTAGATAACGTAGAAGGTGCAAGAGAAAAAGCAGAAAGAGGAGATTTATTATTTGGAACAGTTGATACTTGGTTAGTTTGGAAACTTACTAACGGAAAAGTACACGTAACAGATTATACAAATGCTTCAAGAACTATGTTATATAACATAAAAGAATTAAAATGGGATGAAAAATTATTAAAAGAATTAGATATTCCAAAGAGCATGTTACCAGAGGTAAAGAGCTCTTCTGAAATATATGGGTATACTAACCTTGGTGGTACAGGGGGAGTTAGAGTTCCAGTTGCGGGTATGGCTGGAGATCAGCAAGCAGCACTGTTTGGACAAACTGCCTTTGAAAAAGGAGATGCTAAAAACACATACGGAACTGGATGTTTCTTGCTTATGAATACAGGAAATGAAGCAGTAAGTAGTAAGCATGGACTTTTAACTACTATAGCAGCAAGTACAAAAGACAACGTTCAATATGCTTTAGAAGGTTCAATATTCGTCGGTGGTGCAGTTATACAATGGCTAAGAGATGAGATGAAATTAATTACAGATGCAGCCGATTCAGAATATTTTGCTAAAAAAGTTAAAAATAATGGTGGAGTCTATGTAGTTCCTGCATTTGTTGGACTAGGAGCACCTTATTGGGATATGTATGCAAGAGGTGCTGTTCTAGGACTTACAAGAGGAGCAAGTAGAAATCATTTAATAAGAGCATCACTTGAAGCTATAGCGTACCAAACTAAAGAAGTAATTGATGCAATGGCATCAGATTTAGGTTCAGAATTAAACGTCTTAAGTGTTGATGGAGGAGCAAGTAGAAATAAATTTTTAATGCAATTCCAATCTGACATTATAGGAAGGAAAGTTCAAAAACCTATAATTATAGAAACAACAGCACTTGGAGCAGCTTATTTAGCTGGACTTGCAGTTGGGTTCTGGAAAGATAAACAAGAAATAAAAGAAATGCAATGTATAGGTGAGACTTTTGAACCAGAGATGGAAAAAGAAGAAGTAGATAAATTATTTAAAGGCTGGAAAAAAGCAGTTAAAAGATCTATGGAGTGGGAAAAAGAGTAATCTATTAAAGTTAAAATAAGTAAAGTGAAACAAAAAAATTAATGAGTGAGTATAAGAAAAGCATAGTATTAAATATTATGCTTTTTTTATTTAAAGAGTACTTTTTGTGTAAAATTAATTGACAAAAAGATAAGAGTATATTAATATCATGTTATAAGTTAATAAATACTATATTTTAAAGGGAGAGAAGAATAATGGGATTATTTGATAAAATGGTAGGTAAAGCAACGGTTGGAGCTGATATAAGACCTATAAAAGACTTTTTATTAGAGGGAGAAGAGGTTATAGCTTCATATCAATTTTTAAGAGATTCTATAATATTAACTAATCTAGGGATTTACCAAGTTGATGTTCAAGGTATGACTGGAAAAAAGGTAGAAGTTAAGTTTTTCCCAAAGAAAAATGTTAAGAGTGTAACTTTTGAAACAGCAGGAACTTTTGATTATGATGTAGATATAAAAATTGGAGTAGATGGAAATAGCGCTATTCATAGCACTGGAGTATTTTATAACGCACCTATTTCATTTAAAGTTCCTAAATCACAAGCAAATCAAGCAAAAGAAGTAATAGGAATAGTTAAAAAATATTATTTAATGTAATTTTAAAAGATGCTTTAGGGCATCTTTTTTTTATTAGAATCGGGAGAAAATAATTTATAAATAAGGATTTAATTAACTAAATTATTATTATGTAAAATTAATGGTGAAATCGTAATGTGCTTAAATTGAAATATAAGAGGTTTTGATGTAGATATATGCAAAAGGATTACTGCAAAGGTAAAACAAGCTTAAAAATCAATATAGAGGCATAAAAAATATGTGACATAGTGGTATAGACATGCATACCTTAAGGAAATTATGTAGAATTCTATAAAAAAACGAGATTATATGTAATAAATTATAGAGTTTTATAATAGATTTTTATTAGGAAAGAAATAAAAAGGGGACTTTATATGGATTTTATTGAACTTCTAGGCGTTATTTTAAATGAGAGCAACAACTTAGGAAAAAAGATAAATATCTTCGAGGGAGATATTTATGAAGAAGATGATGTTATAGAGATAAAAAGAATATTAGATGAACTAGATTTTGCAGTAAAAGGCTTAAGAGGTAAGCTAAATGATTCAGTTTTAGATAATTTAGATCATAATATCTACGTACTAGGTTTAAAAGTTGACTTTAGTTATGATGGTGAGGATGAATTAGAATTAAGGCATAAAGAGATAGAAAATAGAGCGGGTATAAATTGTATCCATAGGATAATAGAAATAGTAAATGAATTAGTAAAATAAAAAAACAGACAAGCGTAATGCTTGTCTGTTTGTATATAAGTAAGTGTTATTTTAAGCTTGTGCGTTTTTCTTTCTCTCAGCTAATTCATCTTCTGAATAAATTATTTTGTGAGATACAGCTTCTATTTTTGGCATAAAGAATTGTATTAATGGACCAGTAAGTAATGCTGCGATTACAGTACCAACACCAACAACTCCTCCAAGGAAGAATCCAAGGATTAAGAAAGTAGCATCTATGCACATTCTTACTACGCTGTAACTTTTCTTTGCTTTATCAGCTAAGATAAATGGAATTATATCATTTGGAGCAACCCCTAAGTCAGTTGACTTTAATAGTGAGAATCCGATTGCTATAATTACACAACTAATAGCAACGAATACCATTCTAATAAAGAAGTTGTATTGCTCTAAATGGAAAGGTCTTAAAACAGTCATCATTAAATTGATGAATGGTCCAGCTGTGAACATAGCTAAAACTGTTCCTATAAATATATGGTGTTTAGCTACGAAGAATATTATTACTAAGAAAGTGAAAGTAATAATCATATTTGCAGTACCAGGCATAATACCTAATATATCAGCTAAACCTTGAGTAAATATTGTAAAAGGATCTGATCCTATATTTGATTCAAGATAAATAGCAACCCCAGCTTGGATTATCCAAACGCCAAGGAAAAAGAATAATAATTTTAATAGCATTTGTTTTACGTTTACATTTTTCATATTTTTCAATCTCCATTACTTAAATTTTCAACAATCATACGATATCATAAAAAGATTAATAAAAAAAACACCCTATTTTTAAATATCATCAAAGTTACATAAGGTTTACATAAAAATATGTTAATTGAATACTTTTACAAATTAATAAATTATCAAAAAAGTTCGAGGATTATTTTAAAATTAATATAATTTTAAGAGAAAGATTTGAAATAAATGGGAAAAGTGTGAATGAAAATATACAATTATCAAATACAAAGTCGTATTTAGTAGAATTTAGTGAAAGGTTTTCAATTGCTTGAAGGAAAAAAGATATATAAACAAAAAGAACTTGATATAAAATCAAGTTCTTTTTTAAGGATATAAAATATTGTTGTAACGCGATATGTCAGGCATATCTAAATTTAAAAATCTAAATTATAATTACTTTCTTAAATAATTTAGATTACTGGCTATTGAAAAAACAATCAATGCTATGACTGTTTTAAAATGTAAACTATGCTTATATAAAATTATAATGTTAAATTTTGAACAATGTAAAAACATAAAATGGAAAAAGTGTTAAACATGAAAAAATATGAATTTTATTTGTGAGAATCTACAAAGAAATGTAAAAGTATTATGTAAACTGCTTATTGGTAACGTTTTCGATGTATAATAAAATTATTGCTTCATTATAAGAGTATTTAAATTAAATGAATGGGGGAAATGAGAATTTATGATAAAGGTAAATAATATAAATAAAGAATTTAAGATAAAGAAAAAAGAAAAGGGATTAAAAGGTGCGATGAAATCATTATTTACGAATGATTTTGAACTAAAAAAGGTTGTATCAGATATTTCATTTAATATAAAAAAGGGAGAAGTTGTAGGATATATTGGAGCAAATGGGGCTGGGAAATCAACAACGATTAAAATGATGACAGGTATTTTAACGCCAACATCTGGAGAAATAATAGTAGATGGAATAGTGCCTTACAAAGAAAGAGAAAAAAATGCGATGAATATTGGAGTTGTATTTGGACAAAGAACTCAACTTTGGTGGGATTTAGCACTTAGAGAAACATTTGATATATTAAAAGATATCTATTCAATAGATGATATTGAATTTAATAGAAGTATGAAGTTTTTAAATGATGTGCTTGAATTAGAAGAATTTATAGACAGGCCAGTTAGAACTTTATCATTAGGACAGAGAATGAGGGCAGATTTAGCAGCATCTTTAATACACAACCCCAAAATACTTTATTTAGATGAACCTACTATAGGGCTTGATATAGTTGTAAAAGAGAATGTTAGGAAGGCTATAAAAAGAATTAATAAGGAGTTTGGGACAACTGTAATATTAACTACTCACGATTTAAGTGATATAGAAGAACTTTGTGAAAGAATAATAATTATAGATAAAGGAAAGAAAATATATGATGGTAGTTTAGATAAGATAAAAGAAAAGTTTGGATACATTACTACATTAGATATATCTTTTAAAAATAAAGAAGAAAGTATTAGTTATGATAGTTTAAGAAATTTATTTAATATAGGAAAAGATGATTTAAAGTTAACTTTAGACGGAGAAAAAATAAGTATTAAATATAATAAAAATCTAATAACATCCTCTGATATATTATATAAACTTATGCAAAAAATATATGTAAATGACTTTAAGATATTAGAAAGTAGCATAGAGGATATAATAAAAAAAATCTACAGAGAGGGGATGACTGAGTATGAATAAAAGAGACCTTAAGATATTTTACACCTTCATAAAGGGAGCTTTTAAAAAAGAATTAGCATACAAAGCTGAGACTTTTATGTGGATGCTTGGAAGTTTTATTGTTGTTATTGTGACTTATTTTTTATGGAAAGCAATATACAGCAGTTCAAACGAAAGCATAATTAAGGGATTTACTTTAAATGAAATGCTAATCTATGTACTTATAAGCTATATAATTGGGATGGCAGCATCTTCAACTATTTCTTATGAAGTTTCTAAGGAAGTTAGAGATGGAAGTGTCGCTATGAGTATAACAAAGCCAATTTCTTATAGGAAAAGGATGATAGCTATAGGAATTGGAGAATTTTTATATAAATTTATATTAGTAGTTATACCAGCTATGATTTTTATTAGTATTTTTGGAATATATAAAGGAATAAATATAGGATTTTCTAATATAGCGTTTGGACTTTTAAGTATAGTTTTAGCTTTTTTAATTAATGTGTATTATTCATATATGTTTGGGTTAGCTGCCTTTAAAATTTATAATATGTGGGGAGTTTCTCAAATACAAAATGCTATTATAATGCTTATTTCGGGGTCTTTAATACCTCTAACCTTTTTCCCAGATGTGATAGGGAAAATAATAAAAATACTTCCATTTAGTTCTGTTATATACACACCCTCTATGATCTATCTTGGAAAAATTCAAGGTGCATTAATTATTAAAGAATTAGGATTTCAATTATTTTGGGTGATAATACTTGGATATTTATCAAAATTTATTTTTAGTAAGGTTATTGGAAGTTTAAGTGTACAAGGGGGTTAAAAGATGAAAAGGTATTTTAGTATATACATTAAATTTTTAAAGCAATATTTAAAGGTACTTATGGAGTATAAGGAAGATTTTTTAGCTGGGATAGTTGGATTTTTTCTAGTTCAGCTTTCTTCGATAGTATTTATAGGATTAGTATTTAATAATATCCCAAGCCTAAAAGGGTGGTCATTTTATGAAATATTATTTATCTATGGATTTTCTCAAATTCCTAGAGGGATAGATCATGTGTTTACGGATTATCTTTGGATATTTAGCCGTGATTCTATAGTTACAGGTGAGATGGACAGATATCTTTTAAGGCCTTTAAATCCGTATTTTCAAGTAATTGCGCAAAGATTTCAGCCAGATGGGTTTGGTGAACTTTTAACAGGTATGATTCTTATTGTTTTTTCGGGGATAAAACTTAATATATCTATAGGGTTTATGGATGTTTTGGGATTTATAATAGCAGTTTTAGGAGGAACTTTAATATATACTGGAATAAAAACTGGGATGGCAGCTATTGCTTTTTGGACTAAAAGGAGTATGAGTTATTTAAGGGTTGCCTACGAGATGAGCGGATTTTCTAAGTATCCTATTAATATTTACCCAGGTGGAATAAAGGGGATATTAACTTTTATAATACCTTTTGCTTTTACAGGATATTATCCAGCTGCTTATATTTTAGGTAAGGAAAGTTTCTTAAAAGGTGTGCTGCTTACGGCTTTTGTTGGTATTTTGGTAATGGTTATAGCATATTTGATATGGCTTAAAGGGGTAAAATCTTATGAAAGTGTTGGGAATTAATGGTTAAGAGCATGGGTTTATATATAAATCTAAACTTTATCAGATTTACTGACCTAACTGTTCTGAACTTGTGTTGTTCGTGCAGTAGATGAAAAAAATTATGATATTTTTTTTAGGACATTAGGAAATCAGCCATTAAGAGTTGGTTCAAAGATGCTTGTACTAAAAATAATATATTTATGAGAAAAATAATTTAGACAAGTTTTAAAATTAACAGAAAATATCATGGTGAATATTAGGGTAAAAAAATCTTGAATCAAGTTTATTTTCAAACAAAATTACAAGCCAATTCAAATATTTATCTAAATACTTAGAGGCTATTCCACGATATTTTTTAAAAATAATTCTACGTAAAAATTTAATGAAATATTGAGATAAATAAGTCAAGTTTTCAATAAGCTTAGAATTATATTTAGATAGTTTTAAGTTTCGCCTAGATATCCTTATGCAAACTCTTTTCGACGGGATATCATGGGCTGGTATAAACTTGGCTTTTTTATTATATTTCAATGATGAGACGATATTATCTATATCGTTAAGGGTCATACTTTTTCTAAAAGAAACCTTTGCAAATGAGTTTTTATATTTATTTATTGCGAGTAAAACATAGATTTTATCACGATTATCAAGTGTTTTTAAAACTGGAGGAGTCTTTTGACCTTTAAAATTTTCTTTAAAATAAGTATGCTTTATCAAAACTCTCCCGTGTAGATTGTAAGGTGAACTGGGGATTTCAGTTTTATTTAAAATTTTATGGCGCCATCTAAAAGAAGTATCTATGCAAATATTTAATTTATAAGCACATTCTCTAATAGATAGTCCGGAAGACATCAATTTAAAATATTCAAGCCAAAGAGTATGAGATTTTTTAGATTTATTCCAGACTGATTTAGATCCACTAGTGTAAGTTTTTAGACATGATCTACATTTATAACGTTGATTGTTTTTATAGTGACCATGCTTAATATATAAATTAGAATTACAATGCGGACAAGATATTGAATTATTCATAGTTATCACCTCTATTTTTAGTATTTACAACTTGGCAAAGTTATATACATAAACAACAAAAGTTCAGAACAGAGGGGATAGGGAGAGGGAGATTTGGGGAGAATGTATTATTAGTAAGGGATAAATATTAAAAAAAGTTTTTAAAAAGATTGAAATTAATAATAATTATTATATAATAAAAAGAAAAAGGAGCGTTTTTATGAATATAAATGAATTAATCTTAAAAGAAAAATCAGTTTCTAATATAAGAAAATTTGTAATTGAAGTATCTAATTGCATAGCGGATTTACAAGATAAAAATGAAATAATAAATAAGTTAAAATATATAATAAAAATAGTTGGAGAAATGCAATATGATAATTGCAGTGTTTCGGATTACGAGGCATTAATAGACGAAGAAGTTGTTTTGGATATATTATTAAATAAAGGTAATTTAGACAGAGAAACAGCAAGGGAAATAGTATATAATAAACAAAAATATCTAAATGGTGAATATACTCCTAAAAAAGTCTTAAGTGGAATATTAGGAGAAATTTAAATACAAAAACTACCTCTTTAAATATCAAATTAATTAGGAATACTATTAATGTCGGAGGTGGTTTTATGACATATGAAGATAAGTTATACAAAAAAGAAATCATAAAAAGATTATCAAAAGATGGAAAGTCAGAAGAAGCACTAGAAAGTAAAACAATTGCTGAACTAGAAAGTATGATGACAGAATATGATAATAAGAGAATGTTTGATCCAACTCTGCATGACTAATTTAAAAGCTACGCTATAAAAGGCGTAGCTTTTTTGTAACAAAAATTAAATCTATCTCATATTATAACTCATAAAAATTATATGGGTGAGTGTTAATGAAGAAAATAATTTGTTTTAAAGACAAAGACGAGGTAATTGAAAAAGCAAAAAAAATAATAAAAAACAATAAAGAGCTATTTGATTTAGAAGATGAAGAAATACATGTAGTTTATGAAAGAGGAGATATAAACAATGCTTTTATAAGCAAAAGTATTATAGGAAAGAAAAAACTTAAAGTTGGAATTTCTAAAATGGACTTTGAGTATGCAGATAAAGGATTAAAATTGCTTTTAGGGCATGAATTAACTCATGCTAAGTTTTTTAAAAGTAAAAAGGAAGAAAATACTCTTAAAAAATTACAAGAGGGGATAGGATTAACTTTGAAATTAGGAGGATTTTTAGGAAAAGAAGTCATAATTAAAAGAATGATTCTTGAAACACTATGTGATATAAATGCTATAAAAGTAATGAAAGCAGATATAAGTGAAATTGATGCCTATTTTAATAGAGGGATAGTATTTATTGATAAAGATTATGTTATTTCAGGATATTTACCTCCAGACCAAAGAAGACTTATTGCAGAAAAATATGGATTAAAAAATAAAATTAATAAAGAATTGTTTGCAATAGACTTTATGAAACTTTATAACAAGGCAATTGAAAATTCAAATGTAACAAAATTAAAAGTGGAAAATGTAGAAGAGATTATAGAAGTAATAGATAGATTTTTCTATGAGGAATTTATAGTTAAAGAAGAAGATTTTAAAACATATAGATTTTAAGAAGCTGTGCATTACACAGCTTCTTTTAAATTTAGAAAACTTTTCCGATGTAAGAACTAGTTTCAAGTTTATCAAAATCATATGATTTTAATGCTTCTATAGAATCTATATATGCGTGTAGACTATCACTTATCATAAGGTTAACTGGGTTTTTAGTTAAGTTTACTACTATAACTTTTTTACCTATAGCATAAGAGTATCCACACTCCCAAGCAGTTCCGCTATCTGAATAATTTCCATTACTTATGATTGCAACTACTAAATCAGCTTTATTTATTTCAGTTTTATCCGCTAGGAAAGTTTCTTTTCTCCATTCAAGTGAACCAAATTCTAAATCGCTTTTTAATTCAAATGGTGCAAAGACTTCAAATCCCTTTTCTTCTCTTAAAACTTTTAATACACTAGTCATTCTTTCAAGTTCATCATCGTTAAAGAACGGACTTGCTAAATATATTTTTTTCATAGGTTTCCTCCAAATTTAAATAATTTATATTAGTCTAATTATATGAAATAAATTTAATTTACATAAGGGGTAAAATGAAAATATATAAATTCTAATAAAAAATTATATATTATTAGAAAATTTGGTAATAATATTTTTATGAGGTTTTAAATTTAAGGAGGAATTTAAATGAATAGTTCTACATTATATAATGATCTTCTAGAAATATATAGGGTAAACAACCTACATAATAATAGAGACACAGATAAACTTTTACAAATGCTAAATAATAAGGGGGCAGTTCTTACCGCTAAAGAACTTATTAGAAATAACGATATGGATTTTGATATAGAAGAAATTGTATTAAAAGATAGATATTCAGATATCTTTAGTGAAGAAGAGAGGGATATTTGTAAAAGAAGATTAACTCATAAAAATGATAATATAAACGAGCTTACTTAAGGCTCTTGTAATAATATAGCTTTAAATAACATAAAATATTAGTAATAAAGTAAAAGCGGGGAAAGTGACGTGGGAATAGGATTAGTATTAGAATCGGATTTATATATGGATATGCTAGAACTTTACAAAAAAGCTGATATTGAATGTAATTATAGGCCAGAAAAATACTTGAATTTTATTAGTGTAAAAGGTGGAATAAACGCAGCTAAAGAGCTAATTAAAGATGAAAATGAAATCTTTGATATAAGGATTTTAAAAGAAAAAGATAGGCTAGACCTTACGATTGAAGCTCTAGTTACTAAGAGTAAATATAAAAAGATATTTACTAAAGAAGAGATTGATATTTGTAAAAAAAGACTAGAAAAGTTTAAATAAGCTAGGTTTATATTTTATAAGCCTAGCTTATTTTTGTGAATTTTGTGCATAGATGAAAAGGTTTAACTAATGTAGAATAAGGGTATAAAATTTTAGGAGGGAATATATATGGCAAAAGTAGTTTTAGATCATATTTATAAAGTTTACCCAGGAGATGTGGTAGCAGTTAAGGATTTTAATTTAGATATAGAAGATAAGGAGTTCGTAGTTTTCGTTGGACCATCAGGATGTGGTAAATCAACTACACTTAGAATGATTGCAGGACTTGAAGAGATTTCAAAAGGTGAATTAAAAATTGGAGATAGAGTAGTAAATGACGTTGAACCTAAAGAAAGAGATATAGCTATGGTTTTCCAAAACTATGCATTATATCCTCACATGAGCGTATTTGATAATATGGCATTTGCTTTAAAATTAAGAAAAGTTCCAAAAGATGAAATAGATAAAAAAGTAAGAGAAGCAGCTAGAATACTAGATATAGAACATCTTTTAGAGAGAAAACCAAAAGCTTTATCAGGAGGACAAAGACAAAGGGTTGCACTTGGAAGAGCTATAGTTAGGGAACCTAAAGTATTCTTAATGGATGAACCTTTATCAAACTTAGATGCAAAATTAAGAGTTCAAATGAGAACTGAAATTTGTAAATTATATCAAAAGTTACAAACAACTTTTATATACGTAACTCACGATCAAGTTGAGGCTATGACTATGGGAACTAGAATAGTTGTTATGAAAGATGGAATAATTCAACAAGTTGATACTCCACAAAACATCTATCAAAAACCAGCTAATATGTTTGTTGCAAGTTTCATAGGAAGCCCACAAATGAACTTCTTAGAAGGTAAAGTAGAAGAGGAAAACGGAACTTACAAAGCTTACTTTAAAAAAGGCGGAGAAGTTAGATTCCCAAAAGAAAAAGGGGACAAACTTAAGGCTCAAAATAAATTAGGTGAAATGATAATTTTCGGAATAAGACCAGAAGATTTAAATGATAAGGAAAAATATATGAAAGCTAATCCAGATTGCATAATAGAATCTAATGTAGAAGTTACTGAACTTATGGGTTCTGAAAGTTATGTATATACTAAGTTTAATAACCAAGATGTAGCTATAAAATTAAATTATGCAAGCAATTTAAGAACTGGAGATAAAGCAAAATTTTATATGAATACAGAAAAAATTCACATTTTTGATAGAGAAACTAATTTAAATATAGGATAATAGTAAGTGAGGTATATGAGGTATATAAAATAAAAAGGGGAAGAGAAGGCAAATGCGAAATTTTAAAAGGCTATTAGAAGAGATATATTCACATACGAAAATACCGTTTATGGTAAAAATTAATGGGGAAGAAATTTTTAATAAAATCAGCAAAGAGGAACTTCTTGAGAGCATGATAAAAGCTGAAGTATTAGAGATTGGGAAAAATAAAATATGTATTATAACTCTAGAGAGAGATGAAAATTGTATGAGTCTTCTAAAGTATCTTATTGGTGATAAATTACATGAGTATTTTAAAAGTAATGAGATGCTAATTAAAAGAATTTTAAATGGGGAAGAAATAAGAAAAGAGGATATTGAAGCAGAGATAACTGTAGTTAAAGATAGTTTTTATTTAATTGATATATTTATAGACAGAGAGAAGCTAGAAATAGCTAAAGAGGTTATAGATAAATTATATAAAAATAATGAGGTTGTAAATTTAATTTACAAAGATCATATTTTGCTACTTGGAGATTTCGATAATGTGTTAGATCACATAAACAGTATACTTGAAGTTATAGAATCTAACGTTTATTCAGAATGCTATATATCATATAGAACTATTAGTAATGTTTTAAATCTAAAAGAAGATTTTAAAATTATAAACTATAAAGTAATACTTGCAAAGAAAAATAAATTAAGCAAAAGAGTATTTGGAGATGATGATTTATTTCTTGAAAGTATGGTAGATAACATAAACATTAAGTTTAAAAATGGAATATGCAAGGAATTCGATGATAAGCTTAAAATGTTAGACGATGAACTTTTAAGAACTATAGATATGTTTTATAAAGCTGGATTAAACTTAAGTGAAGGAGCTAAAAGCTTATATATTCATAGAAATACTCTTATCTATAGAATTGAAAAGATTCAAAAGATAACAGGGTATGATATAAGGGAATTTAATCAAGCTGTAGAATTTAAAATGATAATATCTATATGGAAAGAAAATCTATTAACAATTTGTTCATAATTCAATTGTAATAGATTACAAAAAGACAAAAATTAGAAAAAATATATTGTGATTAGGTAGAAAAAGTTATAAAATATAATTGAAAACGATACCAGAAGTTACAAGACAGAACTTATTATAATCATAAAGGTCATAAATTTTTTTAAGAATTTTGGAATCGTTACCGAAATTCCATAAAAGTATTAAGGGGGAAAGGTTAAATGATTAAAAGAAAAAGAATTTTAGCAGGAATTATCGCAGCTGTTGTAGTTGCAGGAACACTTGTAGGATGCGGAGGCGGAGATAAAAAATCAGCAGATGCATCTAAAGAATTAAAAGTATGGTCAAGACTTACAGAACAAGAGGTTGAAAAAATTAAGCCTATGGCTGAAAAATGGGGAGAAGAAAACGGCTATAAAGTTACTATGGTTATAGACAAGAGTAAAACTCAAGAGTCAATGCAAGCGATTAAAGCTGGTAAAGGTCCAGATTTAATGTTTGGTATAGCACATGATAACTTAGGTCTTTATGAAAAAGCAGGATTACTTTCAGAAGTACCTAGCGATTTAATTAAAGATGAAGATTTCGCATCAAAACAAGTTTTAGATGCAGTAACAATAAATGGAAAGAAATACGGAGTGCCACTAGCACAAGAAACTATAGCTTTATATTACAACAAAGATAAAGTTAAAGAAGCTCCAAAAACTATGGAAGAAGTAGCAAAACTTGGAGAAAGTGTGGGATTTAAATTTGATATAAATAACTTCTACAACAGCTACGGATTTATAGCTGCAAACGGTGGATATGTATTTAAAGATAATAACGGAACATTAGATCCAAACAATATAGGACTTGATAATGCAGGTGCAATAAAAGGATACCAATTCATTCAAGATTTAGTAGTTAAAGATAAATTAATGCCAGCTGATATCAAAGGTGATATGGCAAAAGGTGATTTCTTAAATAAAAAATCAGGTCTTTATATTTCAGGACCTTGGGATGTTCAAGCTTTCAAAGATGGTGGAGTTAACTTTGATGTAGTTCCAATGCCAACTTTAGATGGTAAGAAAGTTCCAACATTCATGGGTGTACAAGCAGCATTTGTTAATAACAAATCAGATAATCAAGATGCAGCTTGGAAGTTATGTAAATATTTAGTTGAAAACTCAGGTGAAGTAATTCTTAATACAGGACACAGAATACCAGTTACTAAAAAATATTTAGATAGTAAAGAATTTAAAGATAATAAATTAATGGCAGCATTCGCAGAGCAAGCTAAAAACGCTACTCCAATGCCAAACATTCCAGAAGTTCAAGCTATGTGGGAACCAGCAGGTAACAACTTAACATTATTAACTTCAGGAAAAATCACACCAGCAGAATGCGGTAAAAACATGGTAGAACAAATTAAACAAGGTATTGCACAACAAAAATAATTAACTTAAGATAGGGAGGTTTAAGCCTCCCTGTCAAATAAGTTATTTTTTTTGAAAGGGGATGGAAACGGTGCCAAAAAGTAAAAAGAATAGAATTAATACTATAAAATCAATGCCTTATTTAATACCGGCTATGATATCAATTGCAATATTCACAGTTATACCGATAGTATACACAGTTTATATAGCATTTACTGATTACACTATGTTTACTCAAGGAAGTCCAAAATTTGTAGGACTTGAAAACTTTAAAGACGTATTTACAGGTCCATTTAAAGAGGTATTTATGCCTGTATTTGGATGGAATATTATATTTGCTGTTTGCGCAACAGTATTAACATTTTTATTAGGACTTATAGTTGCTATAGCTTTAAATAATCCAAACTTAAAGGAAAAAGCATTTTATAGAGCAATCCTTATAATTCCATGGGCTCTTCCAGCAACAGTTGCCGTTCTTTCATGGCAAGGACTTTTAAATGGAAGCTATGGAGCTATAAATAATTTACTTATGAATTTACACATTATTAGTGAACCAGTTCAATGGTTAACAGATCCTAATATGGCTAGATTATCAATAATCGTAGTTAGTGTTTGGCTTGGTTTCCCATATATGATGAACGTTTGTTTAGGAGCCTTAGGTTCAATTCCAGATAGTTATTATGAAGCAGCAGATGTTGATGGAGCTAGCAAGTTCCTTCAATTTAGAAAGATAACTCTTCCAAGCTTAGCTAGAACAGCTTATCCGCTTTTAATTTCTTCATTTGCATTTAACTTTAATAACTTCGGTTCAGCATTCTTAATTACAGAAGGTTTACCAGCAAGAGTAGGTACATCTTTTGCAGGTTACACAGATATACTAGCATCAGTTAACTACAAATTATCAACTCAATTTGGTAGATTCGATATAGCTGCAACAATCAGTATAATCTTATTTATTATATTAGCTAGTATTTCATACATTCAAATGAAAATGTCAGGTCAATTCGAGGAGGTGGAATAATATGAGTAATGGAGAAGCAATTAAATATAAAAAGAAACTAAGACCAGCTGAAATAAGAAGCGTTTGGATATCTAGAATATTTTTAATACTTATGGTTTTAATAGTATTATTCCCAGTACTTTCAGTAATAGGAGCTTCAATGGCAAAGGGTGAAGCCTTCACTCAAACTTCTATTTTACCTAAGGCATTTTCATTAGAAAACTATAAAAAGGTTTTAACTGAAACAGACTTTTTAGTTTGGATGAAAAATTCATTAATCGTATGTTTTGCAATTTCAATAATACAATTAATATTAACTATACCAACTGCATATGCATTTTCAAAAATGAAGTTTACAGGAAGAAAAAATGGACTTATGTTCTTACTTTTACTTCAAATGTTCCCAACAACTATGGCATTACCTGCAATACTTGCAGTAGTTTATAGAATAAACGGAATGGACCACCTTATAACTCTTATAGTAATTCAATGTGGTGCTAGTGCATATAACATTTGGCTTATGAAAGGATTTATGGATGGAATTCCAAAAGAACTTACAGAAGCAGCTTATGTTGACGGAGCAAGTCAATTTGAGGCATTTAGAAAAGTAATATTACCTTTAACTAAAAATATGCTACTTGTAATATTCTTATTTACATTTATAGGAGCTTACAGTGAATTTATCTTTGCTTCAGCAATTATGAAAGACCCTGCAAGCCAAACTATTCCAATAGGTTTACAACAATTTATAAGAAACCAATTCTCAACTAACTGGACTCAATACTCAGCAGCAGCTATTATGGCATCAATTCCAATAGTAGTTCTTGCAACAGTTGGTCAAAAATACATGGCTAAAGGTTTAGTTGCAGGTTCAGTAAAAGGTTAATAAATAACTTTGGAGGGCTAAAGCTATGAATTTACATGCAATTTATCACATCCCTGAAGTTCCATATTGTTATGGAACTTCTAAAAATACTATTTATTTAAAGCTTAGAATAGCTAATGAAGATTTAAAAAAGGTGAATCTTTATTACAAAGAAAAATATGCTTGGAAAACTGGATTTACAAAAAAAGAAATGAATTTAGAAGCGGAAACTGAATTATTTAAATTCTTTGGAACTCTTATAGATGTAAGTGAAGGAAAGGCTAAATATTTCTTTTCTGTGGAAGATAAAAACGGCTTAGAGATTTTCTTTAGTGAAAGAGGCGTATCTAAAAATAAACCTGATGAACTTGGAAATTTCCATAAGCCTTATGTTCACGAAAGTGAAATTTATAAGCCTGTTACTTGGGCTAAAGATTCTATAGTGTATCAAATATTTCCAGAAAGATTTTCTAACGGAAATAAAGAAAATGATCCAAGAGATATAGAAAAATGGGGAAGCGATGTTAAGCCTAAAAGTTTCTTTGGAGGAGATTTAAAAGGAATAACAAACAATTTAGATTATATAGATAGTTTAGGAGTAAATCTTATTTATCTAACGCCTATTTTTAAATCAAAATCTAATCACAAATATAATATTATGGATTATTTTGAGATAGATGAGAGTTTTGGAACTAAAGAAGAGTTTAAAGAATTAGTAGAAAAGGCTCACAGTAAAGGTATAAGAATAGTTTTAGATGCTGTATTTAATCATACAGGTGATGATTTCTTTGCTTTTGAAGAATTAAAAAAAGATAGTAATTCAAAATATAAAGATTGGTACTATATAGATGGTGATAGCGTATGCCAAGAGAAGATTAACTATAAAACTTTTGGTGAAAGACTAAAGTATATGCCAAAGCTTAATATGGATAACAAAGAAACAAAGGAATACTTCTTAGAAGTCGGAAGGTATTGGATTCGTGAGTTTGATATCGACGGTTGGAGACTTGATGTAGCTGATGAAGTATGCCATTCATTTTGGAAAGACTTTAGAAAAGCAGTTAAAGATTTAAAAGAAGAAGCTTTAATAATAGGTGAAGTTATGCACCTTGGAAATGAATTTTTAAAAGGTGATGAGTTTGACTCAACTATGAATTACCCATTTAGAGAAGCTTGTTTAGATTTCTTTGCTTATGGAAATATATCATCAAGAGAATTAATAGATAGGATAACTTTAAGAAAAGAAGGTCTTATTGATTCTATGTATAAAGAGATGCTAAACCTTTTAGATTCTCACGATACGGCTAGATTTTTGCATGAATGTAAGGAAGATAAAAGAAAACTTGCTTTAGCTGAAGTGTTTAAATTTACAAGTGAAGGTGTTCCGTATATTTATTATGGAGACGAAGTTGGACTTACAGGGGGAGATGACCCTGACTGTAGAAGATGTATGGTTTGGGAAGATGAAAAAATAGATATAGATCTTTTAAATCATTATAAAAAATTAACTAAGATTAGAAAAGAAAATAAAGAACTTATAGATGGAACTACAGAGATTTTAGTTTCAGAAGATAAGGTTTTAGTTTATAAAAGGGTTTTAGGAAATGATTCAATTATGGTAATAATAAATAATTCTAAAAAGTCATTAGAATTAGATTTAGGTTTAAGAGGTAATTATAAAGATATCTACAATGAAAAAGATATATTTATAGATGAGAAATTAAGGATTAATGAATTTAACTTCAATATACTAAAATTATAAGGTAAAATACTCCATATTCTTTACAGAAGGGGTATAATATACCATATAGACGGGAACGATACCGGTAATATTTTCAGAAAATTATAGAGTTAAAGAGTATATGGGAGGAAATTATATGAATATAAAAGATATAGCAAAGATGGCTGGAGTGGGAGTTAGTACGGTTTCTAGAGTTATAAATAATCATCCAGATGTTAAAGATGAAACTCGTGAAAAGGTTAAAAGGATAATTAAAGAGAGTAATTATATCCCAAACGATAGTGCAAGGATACTTAAAAAGAATAATAACAACAACATTGGGGTTTTAGTAAAAGGTGTATTTAACCCATTTTTCTCAGAGATGATAAGTATTATTTCAAATAGGGTAGGAGAAGCTGGGTATACTATGATACTTCAACAAAATGATTTTAATGACGGTGAAGATTCAGATAGATTAATTTCATTTGTAAAAGAAAAGAGACTTCAAGCACTGATTTGTTTAGGGGGAAACTTTAATCACATAAACGAAGATACATTTAAATTTTTAAATATACCTATTATCTTAACATCTGTAAATACGTTATATATGGATAAGGCTAATGAAAATCAATTTTCATCTATTGGTATTGATAACAAAAAAGCAGCTAGAGATATGACTGAGTATTTAATAAATAGAGGACATAAAAATATT
This sequence comes from Clostridium sp. LY3-2, assembly GCF_024705715.1. Taxonomy (NCBI): domain Bacteria; kingdom Bacillati; phylum Bacillota; class Clostridia; order Eubacteriales; family Clostridiaceae; genus Clostridium; species Clostridium sp. LY3-2. The sequence goes on along the minus strand of NZ_JAMDLQ010000012.1, from coordinate 23,095 downwards.
GCAATGATGCTTGGAGATAAAGAGCACGATGGAATTAGTTCTCAAAGACTTGAAGGTTATAAGGAAGCTATGAATAAATTTTCTTTAGAAATAAAAGAAAAAAATATCTTAATAGGTGAATATACATTTGATGGTGCTTATAAAGAAACTAAGAGATTCTTAAAAGAAAACAAAGATATAACGGCTATATTTGCTATATCTGATACTATGGCAGTTGGAGCTTCTAAAGCAGCTTTAGATTTAGGACTTGAAATCGGGAAAGACATATCAATCTCAGGATTTGACGGAATGGATATAGCAAAATACTATAATCCAGGTATAACTACAGTTAAACAGCCAAACAAAGATATGGCAACAAATAGTATAGACTTACTACTAGCTCTTTTAACTAAAAAAGAAAATCATAAACATATTGTTTTTGAAACTAAAATAATTGAAAGAGAGTCATGTACAAGCGTTAAGTAAATATTAATGGAGGGTATTATGAGAAGTTTTAAAATAAATGAAAATATAATTAAGTATACTTTTGGGGATCCATTAGAAACTGAATCAGTTATAAAAAATAAAGGTGAAGAAATAAAAGAAGATCTAAAGTATTTAACTTTAGAAGAAGAAGGCTTTACATTTGGACTTAAAAAAGAAGATATAATCTATGGGCTTGGGGAAAATGTCGGAGGAATAAATAAGAGAGGAAGAATTTTTGAAAGTTTTTGTACTGATGATTTCTCTCACACTCCTGAAAAAAAGAGTCTTTACGGAGCTCATAACTTCTTTGTAGTTCACGGTGAAAAAACTTTTGGAGTATTTTTAGACTTTGGAGGAAAAGTTATCTTTGATTTAGGTTTTAACGATAAAGATAAATTAAAAATAAAAGTTTCAGAAAATGATTTTAACCTTTATATAATAGATGGAGATAATATTTTAGATATAGTTAAAAACTTTAGAGATATAATCGGAATGAGTTACGTAGCACCAAAATGGGCACTTGGAGTTGGGCAAAGTAGATGGGGTTACAAAAATGAAGAAGATATAAGAAATGTTTTATCTCGCTACGAAAAAGAAGAAATGCCACTTGATATGATTTATCTTGATATTGATTATATGAAAGATTTTAAAAACTTTACTGTAGACAGAGAAAGATTTAAAGATTTCGAAGGGTTTGTAAAGGAATTCAAAGAAAAAGGAATAAGACTAATACCTATAATAGATGCAGGGTGCAAAATAGAAAAGGGATATGATGTTTACGAAGAAGGAATAAAAAATAATTTTTATTGCAACGATGAAAATGGAGATCCTTTTGTTGCAGCTGTGTGGCCAGGGCTAGTTCACTTTCCAGACTTTTTAAATAAAGATGCTAGAAGATGGTTTGGATTAAAATATAAATTCTTAACTGATAAAGGAATAGAAGGGTTCTGGAATGATATGAATGAACCTGCAATATTTTATTCAGAAAAAAGATTAAAAGAAGCTTTTAATTACATAGATTCTTTTAAAGATAAAAATATTGGAATTTATGATTATTTTGATTTAAGTTCTAGCTTCGATAAATTAAAAAATAGTATTGAAGATTACAAAAGTTTTTATCATAACATAGATGGAAATTTAATAAGACATGATAGAGTTCATAATCTTTTTGGATTTAATATGACAAGGTCAGCTAGTGAAGGACTAAAAGAAATAGACGAAAATAAAAGATTTTTACTATTTTCAAGAGCTTCAACAGTTGGAATGCATAGATACGGTGGAATATGGACTGGAGATAATGCATCTTGGTTTGAACATATAAAATTAAATCTTCAAATGATGCCAGGAATTAATATGTGTGGATTTATATTTACAGGAGCAGATACAGGAGGCTTTGGATCTGATGCAAATGAGGAATTAGTTATAAGATGGTCAGCACTTAGCTTATTCACTCCTTTATTTAGAAATCATGCAGCACTAGGTACTAGAAACCAAGAACCTTATTCTTTCTCAAAAGAAGGAAGAGAAACATTAAAAAATATATTAGATTTAAGATATGCACTAATACCTCATTTATATAGTGAATATATGAAATCAATTCTAAATAACGATATGTACTTTAAACCTTTAGCATTTGAATACAATGATGATTTTTCAAAGAGAGTTGAAGATCAATTACTTCTTGGAGATAGTTTAATGATAGCTCCAGTTTATGAAGAAAATGCAAAAGGAAGATATGTATATATTCCAGAAGACATGCTACTTTTAAAAGCAAATTCTTTAGAAAATATAGAGTTTGAAGTATGTAAAAAAGGCGTAAGCTATATGGATTTAGAACTTAATGAAGTACCAATCTTCATAAGAAAGAATAAGATGTTAGTGATAAATAATAGTAATGCTAAAAGAGTAGAAGAAATAGATGAAGACACATTAGATGTCTTTGCATTTGTAGATAAGAAAGCTAATTACACTTACTATAATGATGATGGTATAACAAATGATTTTAAAGAAGGTAAATTCGAAAAAATAGATATAGTAATAGAGAAAGATAAAGAAAATTATAAAATAGAAACTAAAAGCATAGGATTAAAGAAAGAGAAAAAGTTAAATTTAACTATATTTAACTTAGACGGAAGTAGAGTAGAGAAAAAAATAACTATTTCCTAGAGTATAAGGGGGATTAAAAATGAAAAGAGAAAGTGGGATATTAATGCATATCTCATCTCTTCCTAACGAATTTGGAATCGGTTCCTTTGGAAGAGAAGCATATGAGTTTGTAGATTTTTTAGAACTTGCAGGTCAAAAGTATTGGCAAATACTACCGCTTGGACACACAAGTTATGGTGATTCACCATATCAATGTTTCTCAGCTTTTGCAGGTAATCCACATTTTATAAATTTAGATACACTTAGTAAAAAAGGATATTTAAAAGAAGAAGATTACAAAGATATAAACTTTGGTGAAGATAAAGAAAAAGTAGATTATGCGCTAATATTTAAGAAGAGAAACGAAATTTTAGAAATTGCATATAATAATTTCTATAAAGAAAAGAATGAGGACTTTGAAATATTTAAAAAAGAAAATAGCTTTTGGCTTGATGATTATAGTCTTTATATGGCTATAAAAGAAAGTTTTGATCTTAAATCATTTAGAGAATGGGAAGATGAAAAGTTAGTAAATAGAGACGAGGAAACATTAAAAGAATATAGAGAAAAACTAAAAGAAAGAATAGAGTATTATAACTTTTTACAATATGAGTTTTTCTATGAGTGGAGTAATCTAAAAGAATACGCAAACTCAAAGGGAATAAAAATCATAGGAGATTTACCTATATATGTTGCAGATGATAGTGCAGATATGTGGAGTAATCCTAAAAACTTCAAAGTTGATTCAGATAATAACCTGAAAGTAGTTGCAGGGTGTCCTCCAGATGCTTTTGCAAAAACAGGACAACTTTGGGGAAATCCTATATATGATTGGGATAAGATGGAGAAAGACGGTTTTGATTGGTGGATTTTAAGAGTTAAAGAGAGCTTAAAAATCTACGATATAATTAGAATCGACCACTTTAGAGGTTTTGAAAGTTATTACGAAATACCTTATGGAAATAAAACAGCTGAAAATGGTAAGTGGGTAAAAGGGCCTGGAATTAAATTATTTAATAAGATAAAAGAAGCTCTAGGTGATGTAAACGTAATAGCAGAAGATTTAGGATTTATGACTAAAGAAGTAATAGATTTTAGAGACGAAACTGGATTCCCAGGGATGAAAGTATTAGAGTTTGGATTTGGCGGTGAAGATAGCACAGATCTACCTCACAATTACATTGAAAACTCAATAGCTTATACAGGAACTCATGATAATGATACTGCACTAGGATGGTTTTTAAGTATAAGTGAAGAGGAAAGAGAAAAAGCTATTAAATACTTAAAGTTAGACCTTAATGAAGGTGTAAGTTACGGGTTAATAAGAGGTATATGGGGTTCTGTAAGTAGACTAAGTATAGCTACTATGCAAGACCTTCTAAAATTAGGAACTGAAGCTAGAATGAATATACCTTCAACGCTTGGAGGCAACTGGCAGTGGAGAATGAAAGAAGGTAGCTTAACAAAAGAGTTAGCTAAAAATTTATATGATATGACTAAGTTATACGGGAGGACAAATTAATGACTAAGAATGAATTAAAGGCTAATATGGAGAGAGAATTAAAGGTTAATTACGGTGTTAATTTAAAAGAAGCAGATAACGGGCAAATATTTGCTGCACTTTCAAAAGCTTTAGTAGGAACTATAGTAGACGATTGGAGCAACACAACAGATTTATATAATGAAGATAAACAAGCTTATTATTTATCAGCTGAATACCTTATGGGAAGAGCTTTAGGAAATAACTTAATAAGTCTTGGATTATATGAAGAGGTAGAAGAACTTTTAAAAGAATTAAATATAGATATAAATGCAGTTGAAGAAGCAGAAGAAGATGCTGCACTTGGAAATGGTGGTCTTGGTAGACTTGCAGCATGCTTTATGGATTCAGCAGCAGCTGTTGAAATTCCTTTAAAAGGTTATGGAATAAGATATTCAAACGGGTTATTCAAACAATACTTCGAAGACGGATTCCAATATGAATGTGCAGATAGCTGGCTTAAATATAACGACCCTTGGAGCATTAGAAAAGATAAAGATACAGTACTTGTAGAATTTGAAGGAATGAAAGTTAAAGCTGTTCCTTATGATACTCCAATTATCGGTTATAAAAATAAAAATATAAACACTTTAAGACTTTGGAAATGTGAGCCTTTAGAAGAATTCGATTTTATAGCATTTAATGAAGGAAGATATGATGATGCTGTAAAAGATAAAAATAGAGCAGAAGATATATCAAGAGTATTATATCCAAACGATGATATGAAAGAAGGAAAGTTATTAAGATTAAAACAACAATACTTCTTAGTTAGTGCATCATTAAAAGATATAATAAGAAGTCACGTAAAAATGCACGGTGAAAATTTTGATAATTTCGGAAAGCTACATGCAGTCCAATTAAATGATACTCACCCAGTTTTAGCTATACCAGAGTTTGTTAGAATTTTAGTAGATGATTTCGGTATAAATATAGATAAAGCTATAGATACTGCAAAGACAGTATTTGCTTATACTAACCACACTATATTAGCAGAAGCTTTAGAAAAGTGGGATTCAAAATTAATATATGAACTATTCCCAAGGATCCTTGAAATAGTAGAAGAGATAGATGCAAGATTCATTAAAGAATTAAAAAGAAAAGGATATAGCGAGGAAGCTATAGAAGAATTTAGAATAGTAAATGATGGAACTGTTAGAATGGCTAACTTAGCTATTCATATAGGATTTGCAGTTAATGGAGTTGCAAAGCTTCACACTGATATATTAAAAGATATAGAACTTAATAACTGGTACAAATTATATCCTGAAAAGTTCCAAAACAAAACAAATGGAATAACTCCAAGAAGATGGCTAAGACTTTGTAATAGAGAATTATCAGCTCTTATAACAGAACTTATAGGAGATGAGTCTTGGGTAACTGATTTAGAAAAGTTAAAATCTTTAGAAAAATATGCTGACGATAAAGCTATATTAGATAGATTTATGGAAATTAAGCATAAGAAAAAAGAAGAACTTGCAAAATATATAAAAGAAACTCAAGGTATAGAACTAGATACAGATTCTATTTTTGATATTCAAATTAAGAGACTTCACGAGTATAAAAGACAATTATTAAATACTTTATATGTATTAGATTTATACTTTAGATTAAAAGAAAATCCAAACATGAATATAGAAAAAACTACATTTATCTTCGGTGCAAAAGCTTTCCCAGGATATAGAAGAGCAAAAGCTATAATAAAACTTACAAACGAAGTTGCAAGACTTATAAACGAAGATAAAGAAGTAAGTAAAAAAATAAAAATAGTATTTGTTGAAAACTACAGAGTTTCATATGCTGAAAAATTATTCCCAGCAGCAGATGTTTCAAAACAAATCTCTACAGCAGGTAAAGAGGCATCAGGAACAGGAAATATGAAATTTATGCTAAATGGTACTCCGACTTTTGGAACATTTGATGGTGCAAACGTTGAAATAGTTAGAGAATCAGGAGAAGACAATAACTTTATATTCGGTTTAAGAGTTGAAGATATTGAAAGCTTAAAAGAAAAATATAATTCAAAAGAGTTCTATAAAAATAATAAAGATATAGCTAGAGTTTTAGATGCTTTAATAGATGGAACATTAGATGATTCAAATACAGGATTATTTAAAGACCTTTATGATTCACTATTATTTGAAGGAGATCAATACTTCTTACTTGCTGATTTTAAAGGATTTAAAGATGAAGAAGAAAAAGTATTTGAAAGCTATAGAGATAAATATGGATGGGCTAAAAAATGCTTCTTAAATACTTGTAATGCAGGAATATTCTCATCAGATAGAACTATATTAGAATATGCAAAAGATATTTGGAATGTAAAAAGAGAAAAAAATGAAAAATAGTTAAATCACACTTCTTTGAAGTGATAATCTAATATCATAAATACAACTAAAATTTATAGCTTAAGCTAAAGTTAAGTTCTACTTACATAGCTTAAGCTATAGTTTTATATTAGGAGGAGTAGTCAAAATGAGGTTTAGTAAAAATAGTTATCCTACATATGAAAGAGGAATAGAAAAAGAGTGGATGTTATCAAACGGCAGGAGTGCCTTTTCAGGAAGTACTATTATTGGGGCAAATAGTAGAAAATATCATAGCATACTAATAGCTTCATTAAAATCTCCTGATGAAAGATATATGATACTTCCAAAGGTTTCAGAAAAGCTTTTAATAGAAGAAAAAGAATATCCTTTAACTACGACTAAATACGAAGATAAAGTTATTAAAGGATATGAAAATTTAGAGAGTTTTAATTATAATGGAATACCTACTTATACTTATCTAGTTAATGGAATAAAAATAATAAAGGAAGTATTTTTAGAAAGAGAAAAAAATACAGCGATAATAAAATATAAAATAGAATCTAAAAAAACTTCTGGAGATTTAATACTAACTCCATTTATGTCTTTTAGAGACCCGGGAGAAGTTAGTTTAGAAGAAAATTTAAAATTCAAAAGAGAAATTATAGATTATGGATTTAAATTAAATCCAGAGCTAAAGAAAGATTTAAATATAAGGCTGTTTTTAGATAAAGAATGCACAGTTTCAGAAGAAAAAGGTGAGTTATTAACAGATAAAGTTTATTATGATGTGGATAAAACTACAGGAGATAAATATTTAGAAAAATACTATATACCAGGTGAATTTAAAATAAGTATTAAACCTTATTCTTTAAAAGAAATTCACTTTGTGTGTACTTTAGAAGAAGAGGAAATAGACCCTATAAATATTATAAAAAAAGAAACAAAAAGAATAGAAAATTTAAGAAATACATTTGAAGAAGATAGAATTTTAGCTAAAGCACTTCCTATAGGGGGAGACCATTTTATAGTTCATAGGGATTCAACAGATAGCAAAACTATACTAGCTGGCTACCCTTGGTTTTTAGACTGGGGAAGAGACACTATGATTGCAGTAGTAGGACTTACTATGTCTACAGGAAGACTAGATGATGCAAAAGATATTTTAAAGACATTTTCAAGATATGAGAAAAATGGTCTTATTCCAAATATGTTCCCGGACTTTGGAAAAGAACCTCTTTATAATACAGTAGATGCATCATTATGGTATATTCACGCTATATATACTTATCTTTTATATAAAAATGATATAAAAGAATTAGACTTTGTATATAAGGAATTATATCCTACTATGAAAAAAATAATTAAAGCCTATAAAGAAGGAACAGATTTTTCTATCAAGATGGAAGAAGACTCTTTAATAAGTGCAGGAAGCGGGTTAGATCAGGTAACTTGGATGGATGTAAGGGTAAATGGAATAGTTGTAACTCCAAGGCACGGTAAACCAGTTGAGATAAATGCACTTTGGTATAATGCTTTAAAAATAATGGAACTATTAGCTATTAAATTTAAAGATCCAGACTTTAAAGAATATAAAGATTTAGGAGAAAGGGTAAAAGAAAGCTTTAATAGAGAGTTTTGGTCAGAAGAGGATAAGTATTTATATGATGCTTTAAGCGATACTTTAAAAGATAACTCAATAAGACCAAATGCAGTATATGCAGTATCACTTCCTTTTACAATGCTTGATAAAGAAAAAGAAAAGATGATTTTAGATAAAATCTATGAAGAATTATATACTCCTTTTGGATTAAGAAGTTTAGATAAAAATAATAAAGATTATAAACCTTATTATGAAGGAGAATTATTTAAAAGAGATATGGCATATCATCAAGGAACAGCTTGGTCTTTCCCACTTGGTGCTTATTTAACAGGTGTATGTAAAGCTAATGATTACAGTAAAGATAGTTTAGAATTTGTAGATGAATGTTTAAAAGATATGGAAGAGCATATTAAAGACGATTGTCTGTATGGTATAGCAGAAATATTTGACGGAGAATTCCCAAACAAAGCTAGAGGATGCTACAACCAAGCTTGGGGAGTTGGAGAAATACTTAGAGTTTATTATGAAGATATATTAGGTAATTATAAAAATTTAGATAAGGCAAGAGAAAATTTATTTGGATTTGAGGTATAAAAATGGATATTAAGAATTTGTATAACAAGGACAAATGGGAAATAGTAAAAACCTTAAATAGCACTGAATTCCAAAATGAATATAAATACGATGGAGAACTAGGTGCAATTTATTCTAAAGAAAAAACTACATTTAAAGTTTGGTCTCCAGTATCTAAAAAGGCTTTTGTAAAATTTTATGATAAAAATGGAGTTATCTTTCAAGTAGAAGAAATGAAAGAAGAGGAAAAAGGATTATTTACCTTTACAAAAGAAGGAGATTTAGATGGAGTTTTTTATAGATACGCTTTTGATATAAATAATAGTTCTACGGAAGCCTGTGATATTTATTCTAAAGCTGTTTCTTTAAATGGTGAGTTTTCTGTAGTAGTAGATTTAAAGAGCACTGACCCTAAAGGGTTTAATGAAGATATTAAACCGGATCTAAACTCTCCATTAGATTCTATAATCTATGAAATGCACGTTAGAGATTTTACTATAGATAAAACATCAGGAGTTTTAAATAAAGGAAAGTTTTTAGGGCTTATAGAAGACGGGACTAAATATAATTCTGTAAAGACCGGTTTAGACCATTTAAAAGAACTAGGGATAACTCACGTTCATCTTTTACCTGTATTTGATTATAAATCAGTAGATGAAAGTAAATTTGATACTAATGATTATAATTGGGGTTATGACCCTGATAATTTTAATTCTATAGAAGGGTCATATTCTACTTCACCTAATGATTTTAAAAGCAGAATAAAAGAATTTAAAGAAGCTGTTTTAAAATTACACGAATCAGGGATAAGAGTTGTTATGGATGTTGTGTATAACCATACCTTTGAAGGAGATAATTCTAATTTTAATAAAACTTTTCCTATGTATTATTATAGAGAATGGGATGATGGAAGTTTTTCAAACGGGTCAGCTTGTGGAAACGAAACAGCATCAGATAGATATATGTTTAGAAAATATATGATAGACTCAGTTAAATATTATGCAAAAGAATACCATATAGATGGATTTAGATTTGACCTTATGGGACTTCATGATGTTGATACTATGAAAGAAATAAGAGAAGAATTAGATAAAATTGATAAATCTATTTTGATGTATGGGGAAGGCTGGACTGGAGGTAATACTCCTTTAAGAGAAGATTTAAGAGCTCTTAAAGTAAATACTCCAAAATACGGCAAAATGCAAATAGCAGCATTTAGTGATGATATAAGAGATGGAGTAAAAGGAGATGTGTTTAACTCTTATGCAAGAGGTTTTGCAAGCGGAGGAGAAGGTTTTGAAGAAACTATAAAATGCGGAATAGTAGCATCTACTAATCATAGTGAAATAGATTATAATAGAGTAATTTATTCTAACGGATCTTGGGCAAACGAACCTTATCAAACTATAACTTATAATTCAGCTCACGATAATTATACTCTATTTGATAAATTAACTATAAGTTCTGGAAGTTCTAAAGAAGAGGAAGTTATAAAGATGAATAAGCTTATAGCAAATATAACTCTTACTTCAAACGGAATAGCATTTCTTCATTCAGGTGAAGAATTTTTAAGAACTAAAAAGGATTTAAGCGGAAATATAATAGAAAATAGTTATAATTCACCTGACTGTGTAAATAAAATTGATTGGGCTAGAAAAGAAAAATACCAAGATGTCTTTAATCACTACAAAGGACTTATAAAACTTAGAAAAAAATATAAAGAGTTTAGGCTTGAAAGCTCAGAAGATATAAACAACAAAATAAGGTTTCAAGATACAGGAATAAGAAATCTTATTTACTACAAAATAAATGGAGAAAAAAATTTAATATGCATTCACAATGGAAACAAAGAAAATAAAGTAGTAAAAATAGATGATGGAAGCTACAAAATACTTTTAGACCACAAAGGAATTTATAAAGATAATGTTCATTTTGTTGGAAAATTTATAGAGGTTTCAGGAAGAAGTTCAGTGATTTTAGAAAAAATAGATAAATAATATATTTACTTTAAAATTACACTTTATTTATATAGAATATATATTTTGCTGATAAAATATGTAAAAAGTATTTTAAAAGTGAGGCGAGCTAAGTGACTGTTGATTTAAAGAGAGATATAAAAGAAGGTAATAAAAAGATTTTATTTTTGTGTATTTTATACTCCTTTTATATAATCCTAAAGCTTTTAAACAGCAGTGTGATTTCTATAGAAATGTATTTAGCTACCTCATTTTTTACTATAATAATATTTCATAATTCAGTAAGAGAAATGGAGGAGTACAAAACAACCGTACTCCTATTATTTGGTGCGGCATTAAGTAATTATGTAGTAGGGTGTTTTTGGATATTTAGTTATATTTTAAACGGACCTGTAGTTATGTATAGTGACGCTTTAGTTATGATAAATTTTATACCTAATATATTTATACTTCTTGCAGCAATCCATTATTTTAAAAGAAATATATATAATCTTCAATCAGTACAATTAACTATAGATATAGTAACTGTAGTTATTTTAATGATTAGTTTTACTATAATATTTTTTATGGATGCAAATTTTAAAAGTATTATAAGTTTAAAACATCTAGTTGCAATATCATACGTTCTTACAGATATCTCGTCTATAAGCATAATTATAATAATAAAATTATCAATATCTAACTTTAAAAATCAAAATGTTATATCTTTATTTGGAATTGGAATAATTGTTTTTACTATAGTAGACTTAGGGTTTATATATCAAATTTTAAGTAAAGGTCACTATGAAAGTATGTGCATTGTAGAAAGTTATAATTTTCTTCCTTATTTGATTTTTTCTTTTATATCGATCTATTCAGACCTATTTAAAGAAGGATATGCTAATAATTACAACTATGAAATGCCTTACAACATAACAGTTAAAAGGAAAAATAGTTTGATAATATTCCTCCCTATAGTTTTTATGTTATTTATTAAAAAAACTGAGTTTTTTGCACTGATAGTATTTGCTGGGGTGATTTTAATTAGAGAACTATTAAGTTATTATGTTAGATTTTCTTATTACACTAAAAAATTATTAAATCAAGAAAAAGCATTAAAATATGAACTTGAAAAGATGGTTAGAGTTAGAACTAGAGAATTATTAAATACTAATAAAAGATTAGAAGACATAGTTAATAAAGATTACTTAACTAAGATTTATAATAGAAGATTCTTTAATATAGAGGTAGATAAACTTTTAAGAGAAGAGAGGGTAGGAGAAGTTAATTTGTATTTTATAGACCTTATAAGATTTAAGTTTATAAATGATTCTTTCGGACATGATATAGGAGACGAAATTTTAATATATGTAGGCAGAAGATTAATTAAAATATTACCTAAAGAGGGACTTGTATGTAGACTTGGTGGAGATGAGTTTGCAGTTATTTTAAAAGGAAAAAAGACTAAAGAGGAACTTAGCCTTTTTGCAAAAGAAATAATTAAGTCTGTAAGTGAGGAAATAATTATAAATAACTATAGATTTTATATAGAACCAAGCATTGGAATAGCTACATCAAAAAAAGATAGTACTAGGCGTTCTCTTTTAAAGGGAGCAGACTTTGCTATGTATAGGTGTAAAAACACTCAAGGAAGTTTCTTTGAATTTTACGATGAGGAATTAAATAGAGAACTAGAAAGAAAAAATGAAATAGAAAAATTACTTAAAAATGTATCTTTTGACGAAGAATTTAAAGTTTTATATCAACCTCAATTTGATATAAATACAAGGACGGTAATAGGTACAGAAGCTTTGGTGAGATGGGAAAGTAAGGAACTTGGAAATATTTCTCCGTCAGAGTTTATTCCTATAGCAGAAGAGTGTGGAATGATTGAATCTATAGGAAATTGGGTTTTAATAGAGGCCTTAAAGAAAGTAAAAGTTTGGAATAAAAAATACAATACTAGCCTAAGAGCCTCAGTTAATGTTTCACCAGGTCAAATTAATAGTATTGGATTTACTGAAAATCTATTAAATGTAGTTAAAAAATATAATGTAGAAACAAGGTTAGTTAATTTAGAAATAACTGAAGGAATAAAACTAGAGGGAAATGATTATATAAAAGACGTACTATGTAATTTAAGTAATTTAGGGTTCTCAATTTCTATTGATGATTTTGGAACAGGGTATGCATCCTTTAGTTATCTTGAAAAATTTAATATAAATGAAATCAAGATAGATAAAAGCTTAGTAGATAATATTACAACTAAAAAATCAGATCTAAAAATAGTTAAAGCTATAATAATGATGGCAAAGGGGATGAATATAGAGACTATAGCAGAAGGTATAGAAACAGAAGATCAACTAAATAAAATTAAGTCTCTAGGGTGCGATGAGATTCAGGGATATGTATGGAGTAAACCTCTTTTAAAAGAAGAGTTTGAAGAAGAATATTTAAAAAGAGGATTTTGTTTAAGTGAAATAACAAACTGATTTTAATTTAAACTTAGCAAAACAGAAAAATAATAAAAAAAAGATTGATTTCAAATAATAAAATGTTAAAAAAATGTAGAAAAAAAGATTAAAGTGCGAAATATGTCTAAAATATGAATAATATATTGAAAATGTTAATAAAAAGATATAATATTATAAACAGCCGATTAAATAATCAAAAGTCAAGAGGATTAGACAAAAGACTATTGATTAAATTTTAGTATATGGAAGCTTAAAAACATAATGTAAGATTATAAAAATGTACTTAACGATAAGGTTAAAGGGATATAAAAAATCACTTCTAGGTATGATTTCTTTATAGGTTATAAATCATATTTTAATAGAGATTAAATTAAAAGTAGTAATAGGGGAACTATTAAAAATAAAATACTTCGAAGGGGCTTTCTAAATTTAAAATTATATATACAAGGGGATATGATTTTAATTACTAAAATGAAAGTGAAGTTATTTTAGGGATGGGACAGTTTTAAAGCACGTTTTTGCATATACAATACGGTGGCATGATATATTTATTAAAATTTAAAGTGGGGACTTTCGATTTTGCGGAAAATAAATTATATCTTAGGGGAAAAGGTTAATTCGTTTGAATTAGCCTTTTATTTTTACTTTAGATAGGAAAATTTAGGTTAATTATATACCTATAGTTAATTATATTAAAAAAAATAGAAAAATAAAGAGTTATTAAAACTTTAAAAATAATTAGGTACTAATAATGTCGAAAGTATTAACAAAGGGCTATAAATAGTATATGATTAGATTATAGGTTAAACGTTTTAGGGGACGGGATATCTATACAAAAGGGATTTAAAGTGTAAAGCTTTTTACGTATACAAAGTTAAACGGGTAATGTCTTTTTAACTTAGTATAAAACGGTATTATGAGAATATGGTTATTAGATTTTAAGAGATTTATTGCTACTAGATTGGTACTCTAGTAGCAATAAATCTTTTTTTGCTTATATAATATTAAACTTAATATAATCTAAATAATTAGGATTAAAATAAAATTTATATAAATTAACTATTGATTAATAACCTTAAAATAACATAAAATTATAACTAAATGCTAAAAAGTATTGTATATTATTATATAATTAAGTTATATAAATGAAACAAGTTTTGTGAGGTTAGAATGAGAAAGATTTTAGAATTTTTATTTAGCAGAATGGTGATAGTTGGGATTTTATTATTATTTCAATTAACTATCTTAACTTTTGCAATTTGGAAGCTTACAGAAGCTTTTGTATACCTATATGTATTTTTCTTTATAATTAGTATTTTAGTTGTAATTTATATTTTAAGTAGACGTGATAACCCATCATATAAATTAGCTTGGACTATACCAGTATTGTTATTTCCACTTTTTGGAGGGTTCTTTTATCTTATATTCGGTGGGAAGAAAATGAACAAAAAATATAAAGAAAAAGTAAAAAAGGTTTATGATGAATCTAAAAGAGTGGTATCTCAAGATGCAGATATAATTGATGAGATTGAAAAAATAAATAAGAATGTAGCAAACCAAGCTAGATATACTAGTAATTTTGCTATGTCTCCTATATATAAAAATACTCAAACAGAGTTCTTATCACCGGGGGAAGATTTTTTTGAAAGACTTGTAGAAGAACTTAAAAAAGCAAAAAAGTATATCTTTATGGAGTATTTTATAGTTCATGAAGGTAAGATGTGGAACACTATATTAGACATATTAGAAGAAAAAGTAAAAGAAGGCGTAGATGTTAGATTTATATATGATGATATGGGGTGCTTAACAACACTTCCTTACAAATATAATGAAACTCTTATAAAAAAAGGGATAAAGTGTCAAGTGTTTAATCCTTTTGTACCGTTTCTATCTTTAATATTAAATAACAGAGATCACAGAAAAATAACTGTTATAGATGGTCATACAGCTTTTACAGGTGGAATTAATTTAGCTGATGAATATATAAATGAGATAGTTAGATTCGGTCACTGGAAGGACTCATCTATTATGATAAAAGGAGATGCAGTTTGGAATTTAACTGTGATGTTTCTTCAAGCTTGGAGTTTTAATAGTAAAGAAGATATAGATTACAATTATTATAAAAATATTTATGATGAAAGAGAAAATGTTACATCGGATGGATACGTTCAGCCTTACGCTGATAGCCCATTAGACGATGAGATAGTTGGAGAAAATGTATATCTTAATATAATAAATAAAGCTTCAGATTATGTATACATAGAAACTCCGTACTTAATAATTGATAATGAATTAGTAACAGCGCTAACTTTAGCTTCTAAAAATGGAGTTGACGTTAGAATAGTTACTCCGCATATAGAAGATAAATGGTATGCTCACATAGTAACAAGAGCTTACTACGCGCAGCTTATAGAAGCTGGAGTTAAGGTGTATGAATACACGCCAGGATTTATTCATTCAAAAGTTGTTGTTGCTGATGATGAAATTGCAACGGTTGGTACTATTAATTTTGATTATAGAAGTTTATATCTACATTTTGAGTGTGGTGTATGGTTATATAAAACCGAATCTATAAATAGCATCAAAAAAGACTTTTTAGATATTTTAGATAAATCAGAACAGGTATCTTTATATGATTGCAAGCACGTATGTTGGTATAATAGAGTCTTAACGGCTATATTAAGAGTTTTTGCACCGCTTATGTAATAGATATTTTAATTACTAAATAGGTTTGATTTAATTAATTTGTTAAATCAAACCTATTTTTTATATCTTGTTTAAAAAAGCTTAACATAAATGATTTAGACATAATATATAATAATATCTATAACTTATATGGAGGATTAACCAAGTGGTATTAATTTTAACTTTTATTTTATTTTTAACTATATTTTTATTAGTAATAAATTTTTTTACTATATTATTTAGAATGACAGGACTACCAGTGCAAAAGGCAAGATTTCAAGTCATATCCTTACTATCAAGTACAGGATATACAACAAAGGAAAGTGAAACTATTGTGCAGCATCCTGTAAGAAGAAAACTTGCAAGTTGGCTTATGATAATCAGTTACGTAAGTACTGCTACATTTATATCATTTTTTGTTAGAATGTTATCTGATAGTGTAACTAGTATAGGTTTTTTTGCTGTTATAGGTTTTTTTGGAGTAGTAGTATTTTTGATATATAGAACAGATTCGTTAGAAAAGATAGAGACATTTTTTGAAAAAGTTATATCTTCATCTAAAGGGTGGAAAAAACTTAATTTATTACATTCTAATGCTATAACAAGTAATAGAGGGTACGGAGTATACGAAGTTTATGTAAGTGCCGATAGTTTTTTAGTAGGAAAATCTATAGAAAAGAGCGGACTTAAAGAAATTGAAATAGAAGTATTAAACATAGATAAAGGTGATAGCTTTATAAAATTTGCAACAGCAGATTATGTATTTGAATCTTTAGACAAGCTAACTGTTTATGGGAATATCAAAAACATAAAAGAAAATTTTGATCATATAGCAAAAAAAAGAAAAAGTGGCATTTAGCCACTTTTTTATTTATAGATGAAACCAATAGATTTCTTTTAACTCAAAATACATAATAAAAACAAGTTGTAATAATAATATTAAAGGTATACCTATACTGAATTTTATATGTTTTGTTTTATGTCTAAAAATATTCATTCCAATCAAACTTCCAACGCTTCCACCTATAAGTGCAATAAGCATTAAAGTATTTTCACTTATTCTAAACTCGTGCTTTTTCGCTTTTCTTTTATCAATATACATAGATAAAAATCCTACTATATTAATAATTACTAAATATAAATAAATATAATGTTTCATAATATAAAACCTCCACTATATTATTATAGTTGTCTAAACATAAAATTATCAATAAAAGAATTATAATTTCAAAAATAAAATAAAATAAAATTAATTTGAAAAATATTACATTTAATGGTAAAATATTGTAGAGTAGAATTTGTACATAAATAAAAAGATTTGAATTATTTTGTTATTAATGTAGAGGTGTAGTTATGAAAAGTGAAAATTATAAAAAGCTACAAGATATAGAAAAATTCTATTATAAAAAGAAGAAAGCAGAGTATGATAAGCTTATGAAAAAAAGAAGAAGAAGAACTTATTTAGTAGTAACACTTATAGTTTTAAGTATAGTATCTATAGCTTCTTATGAATTTTTATTTAGAAAAGAATATTCTACATATTTAAAGGCTTATGGAAGTGATGAAAAGGTAAGTAATACTAAACTTAACGAAGAGTTAAAAAATTTCAAAAATAAAATAGTTATAAAGAATGTGAATTATGATTTTTCACCTGAACTAGAGGGTTTAGAAAGTCCGGAAACTTTAGTAATTCATCACTCAGTATCTAAGGGGGCAAGCCCAGAGGAGATTAATAAGTGGCATAAAGAAAAGGGATATGGAGGAATAGGGTACCATTATTATATAAAAAAAGATGGTACTATTTTTAAAGGAAGGCCAGATGAGAAGATGGGAGCTCATGCTTATAACAACAACAGAAAGAGTATTGCTATTTGCTTAGATGGTAACTTTGAAGAAGACAAATTAACAGATAGTCAAAATAAAAGTTTGATAGACTTAGCGACTAGCTTAATTGTAACTTATAACCTAAAAGATATAGTAGGTCATAGAAATTTAAATGAAACAGCTTGTCCTGGAAAAAATATAGATATTGAATCTATAAAAAAAGATGTTTTGAAAAATATAGAAAGTAACAGAGAAAAGATTTAGTATGTATAATAAAAGTCTTTTTATAGCACAATAATATTAAAAAATAGAAGGTGATATAATGAAACTTTTATATATTATTGTAAACTCTAAAAAAGAAGAAGAATCTTCAAGCAGAAAGATATCTAGAAAACTTGTAAACAAATATCTTGAGGTTTATAAAGATCTTCAGATAGAAGAATTAAATCTTTACGAAGAATATATCCCTAAACTTAAGTACAACTTATTTAAAGGAAGAAACTGTATAGTTGATTCGAAAACTTGTGAAAATCTATCTTACGAAGAAAAGCGTGATGTAGATAGAATTAATGAATTAGGTGATAAATTTAAAGAATCTGATATTTATGTTATAGCAGCACCTCTTTGGAGCCTTTCGTATCCAGCTCCTTTAAAAGAGTATGTAGATTGTGTAGTCCAAGAAGGAAAAACTATTATGATTAAAGAAGATAAAATCAAAGGCCTTTTAGACGACAAATACAGAAGGATGGTGTACGTTCAATCTTCAGGAGGAACTATTCCCTTCTTACTTAGAGGAAAGTTAAGTCAAGGAGTTGAGTATATAGAAGATATTATGAAATTTTTAGGTATCAAAAAATTTAAAGAGCTTCTTATAGACGGAACAGGCTTTACAGAAGATGATAGGTTAAGGGCAGAAGAAAAAGCTATTAAAAAAATAGATGAAATCATAAATGATTTAGAAGAATAGAATTTATAAAAATACAAATAAATAGATTAATTATAAACAAAGTAAAAAGCTTAGATATCTTTCTTAAAATATCTAAGCTTTTTTTTAATGTTAAAATGTAATAATTTTTAATCTTTAAAATACTGTTCAAATCTATATTATTCTGTTATTCTATATAAGTCTAATTGGTAAAGGGGAGATTTTAGTTGAAGCAAAAGACGAAGGAATATATTAAAGAATATTTTTTAATAACACTTGGAGTATTTTTTGTAACAGTAGGTATTGAGTATTTTTATGCACCAAACGATTTAGCTGCAGGCGGAGTAACGGGGCTTGCAGTTGTAGTAACAAACTATTTCCCAGCACTTGATGTTGGAAGTTTTACTTTTATTACAAATTTAGTTTTATTCATTTTAGCATTTATAGTCGTAGGTGGAGACTTTGGAGTAAAAACTATTTATTCAAGTTTTGGTTTATCAGGTATGCTTTGGTTCTTTGACGGAGTCGTAAAACCAAATGCACTTACTAATGATTTATTTTTAGCAACGTTATTTGGAACGCTATTTACAGCAGTTGGACTAGCTATAGTATTTAACCAAAATGCATCAACTGGAGGGACTGATATTTTAGCTAAGATATTAAATAAGTATACTTAATTTAATATAGGAATATCACTTTTATGTGTTGATTTTATAGTTACACTTTTAGGGGCTATAACATTTGGCGCAGATAAAGGAATGTATGCAGTAGCTAGCGTAATAATAAATGGACCTCTTATAGATAAGTTAATTGCATTTATGAATCAAAGAAAACAAATAACTATAATAAGCGAAAAGACAGAGGAAATATCTAAATATATAATGATTGAATTAAAAAAAGGGTGTACTTACCTAAAGGGTGAAGGCGCACATACTGGAGATTCAAAAAAGGTTATATATTCAGTTTTAAATAAAAAAGAATTAGACAAATTAAAAGAGTATATTGAAGAAGTTGATACAGAAGTCTTCTATACTATAGGTGTAGTAGATGAAGTTAAGGGAAAAGGATTCCCTATAGTATCAGGATTTTAAATAGAAATTAAGCAATATGTTAACGCGTATTGCTTAATTTTTTTTATAATATCCGTAAAATTAGTGTTAACAGGGGGAATTAATATATTTATTATTGTTATAATAAATAATAGTTACATATATGTAGGAGGAGCGAAAAGCTTATGAAAAAAATTATAACGGTCTTATTAGGAATTATAATGGCAGGAAGTTTAGTTTCTTGCAATAACAATACTACAAATAACACTGAACCTAAAAACAAATCGGAGATTAAAGAAGACCTTAAAGCTCAAAAACCTGAAGATGTTATTACAGATTTCTTTACTAAGTTCAAAAACTGTAATTTTAGCGGAGTACAAAATGATATTTTAACAGAGGAAAGTATAAGCCTTAAGGGGATGGAAGACTACTCAGATTCAGAGAAAAAGGCAATTAAATATTGGCTTGAAAAATTAAGCTATGAAATCATAAAAATTGATGTAAATGGTGATGAGGCTATAGCTAAAGTTAAAGTATCAGCTTTAGATGGAAATCAAATTTATAATAAGTATAAAGATAATATCTTAAAGATAAAGCCAAGTGAACAGGAAGAATTAGATGAAGAAGGTGCAAAGCTTGCAGACGAAAAATACGGGAATGCTTTAGTAAATGCCTTAAAAGATAAGGATAACGAAATTGTATCAAAGACAGTAGATATAAAATTAAATAAAAAGGATGGAAAATGGTTATTAGAATTTAATAATGAACTATTAACTGCAATTTATGGGGGACTAGACCCAGATAAGGTTAATTTTAAGTAGGTGATGGATTTGAAAAAGATTATAGGGTGTGTATTAACTTTAGTTTTATCAGTAGGAATTTTAGTTTCTTGTGGAACTGATAATGCAAAAAAAGATGTTAAGGATTTTTTTGATTCTTATAAAGCATTAGACTTTAATAATATAAATCAATATGCTGTAGACGGAAATGATATATCAAAAGTTATAACTCAGTTTGAAAGTTATGATGAAAAACGTGAAAATGCTTTAAGATACTGGGTATCTAAAATTTCTTATAAAATAGGAGAAGTTAAAGATTTAGGAAATGATGAAGCAGAGGTAAAGGTTACTATAAATGCTTTAGATGGTAATGTTATTTATAAAAACTACGAAGAAGGAATAAAAAATATGGCTCCAGCTAGGGTAAATAACGACATTAAAAACCCTATAAATAGTAGCGAAGAAGATTACACTAAAACAAACTATTCAGAAAATAATTATGGAAATGTAGATTATGTTGATGAATTTATAGCAGCACTCGAAAATCAAACTGTTCCTATGAAGGAAACTACAGTTTTAGTAAAACTTAAAAAAATTGATGGAAAATATAAAATTCAAAATGACGATGAAGTTTTACAAGCTATGCTTGGTGGACTACCTGTATCTGTGATACTAGGTTAAAATAGATAATTCAAAATAGAGCTTAAAAGCTCTATTTTTTTGAACAAAATAAAAGTTTATAATATAAACTAAAGTATAAAATAAAAAATAGTTGACACATATATCGCTATATCGTAATATTATGATATAGTGATAACAAGGAGGTAATAAATTATGGAAAATAATTATAAGGAACTACAAGAGGCAGCTGATTTTTTAAAAGTATTAGCACACCCTGTTAGATTATGTATAGTTAGAGGACTTCTAGATAAGGGTAGCTGTAACGTAGGTTTTATGCAAGACTGCTTAGGAATGCCTCAATCAACAATATCACAACACCTTCAAAAACTTAGAAGTGTAGGAATAATTGAAGGTGAAAGAATAGGACTTGAAGTGATTTACAAAGTAAAAGATAAAAGAGTTATAGATATCATTAAAATAATTGAGGAAAAATAATAAGGATATAACATTTATATCGAGGAGGATAAATTATGTCAAAGAGAGTTTTAATAGTTGGTGGAGTTGCAGCTGGTGCATCTACTGCAGCTAGACTTAGAAGATTAAATGAAGATTTAGAAATAGTAGTATTTGAAAAGGGTGATTATATTTCATTTGCTAACTGTGGATTACCTTATCATATAGGGGAAGTTATTCAAGATAGAAGTAAATTAATACTTCAAACTCCAGAAAAGATGAGAGATAGATTCGAAATTGATGTAAGAGTAAACAGTGAAGTTGTTTCAATAGATACAGAAAACAAAAAAGTTAAAGTTAAATCAAAAAAAGATGGAAATTACGAAGAAGATTATGATTATTTAGTTTTAGCACCAGGTGCAAAACCAATAATGCCAAACTTACCTGGAATAAATAATAAAAGAATCCATAGATTAAGAACTATAAATGATATGGATGGAATAAAAAAAGAAGTAGATAGTGGAACCGTAAAAGAAGCTGTAGTTATAGGCGGAGGATATATTGGAGTTGAAGTCGCTGAAAATTTAAAGCACAGAAATATAAACGTTACTTTAGTTGAAGCTGCACCCCATATCTTAGCACCATTTGATTCAGAAGTATCAGAGCTATTAGAAATGGAAATGAACGATAGAGGAGTTTCTATAATATTAAACGATAAAGTTGTAGAGTTTAAAGAAGAATGTGATAAAGTAGTAGTGAAACTTGATAGTTTAAAAGAAGTAAAAGCTGATATAGTTGTATCTGCTATAGGGGTTATGACTGATACTTCATTTTTAAAAGGTTCAGGAATAGAACTTGGAGAACGCGGTCACTTAAGAGTTGATGATCACATGAGAACTAACAAAGAAGGAGTTTTTGCAGCAGGAGATGCAGTAGAAGTTAAAGATTACGTTAACGGTAAAGTTGCATTTATTCCACTTGCAGGACCAGCAAACAGACAAGGAAGAGTTATAGCTGATAATATAGCAGGTTTAGATTCTTCCTATAAAGGAACTATAGGTACATCTATAATAAAAGTATTTGATGTAACTGCAGCGTCAACAGGTAATAACGAAAGAACTTTAAAAAATAAAGGAATTAAATATAAAAAAGTTTATATACACCCTATGACTCATGCCGGGTATTACCCTGGAGCTAAAGCTCTTCATATAAAGGTTTTATATGATTTAGAAGGAAAAGTTTTAGGCGCTCAAGCTGTAGGTTACGAAGGTGTAGATAAATTTATAGACGTAATAGCAACTGTAATTAAGCTAAGAGGAACTATGGAAGACTTAGCTGAATTAGAATTAGCTTACGCACCACCTTATCTTTCAGCAAAATCACCTGCAAATATGGCTGGATTTGTAGCTGAGAACGTAGAAAATGGATTAACTGAATTATTCTTTATAGAAGATATAAAAAATATAGATAAAGATAAGCAAATCTTAGTAGATGTAAGAGATGATATAGAAGTAGAAAACGGAATGATAGATGGCGCAATCCATATTCCTCTAAACTCTTTAAGAAGTAAATTAAATGAACTTCCAAAAGATAAAGAAATTTTAATTTATTGTGCTGTAGGTCTTAGAGGATGGATAGGAGAAAGAATCCTTAGAAATAATGGATTTAAAAATGTAAAAAACCTATCAGGTGGATATACTT
>NZ_JAMDLQ010000011.1:0-3925 GCF_024705715.1 Clostridium sp. LY3-2 | reverse complement strand
AAGTAGACAGTAAGGAGTGTCCCTTGCTAAATAATACAGATGAAGAAAAAGAAGTTGCTGTAACTTCTCCCTCTAAAGTTCACAAACTAAATTGTGAAGGGCTTTGTTGCCCAGGGCCTTTAATGGAAGTTAAAATGAAGATGGATATGATAGAAAATGGTGATACTTTAGAAGTAACAGATTCAGATACTGGATTTTTTAAAGACGTTGAAGCTTTCGCAAAGAAAACTAAAAACACTTTAGTAGATGTAACTATGGATAAAGGTCTTGTAAAAGCTACTTTAATAAAAGGTTTAGGAAAAGTAGAAAGTATAGAAGTAAAAGAAGAATCTACTAAAAACGGTCAAACGATGGTTGTCTTTAGTGGTGATTTAGATAAAGCTATAGCTTCATTTATAATAGCAAATGGCGCAGCTGCTATGGGTAAAAAAGTTACAATGTTCTTTACTTTCTGGGGATTAAATATCCTAAGAAAAAATGAAAGTGTTAAAGTAAATAAGAACTTTATAGAAAAGATGTTTGGAACTATGATGCCAAGAGGAAGCGAAAAGTTAGGTTTATCAAAAATGAATATGGCTGGTATGGGTTCTAAGATGATAAGAGGAATAATGAAAAGGAAAAATGTTCAATCATTAGAAGAACTTATAGAGTCTGCTATAGCAAATGGAGTAGAAATAGTAGCTTGTACTATGTCTATGGATGTTATGGGAATTAAAGAAGAAGAGCTTATAGACGGAGTAAAATTCGGAGGGGTAGGGTATTACCTTGGTGAAGCAGAAGAGTCTAGCTCAAACTTATTTATATAATAAATTAGTAATATCTTATTAATTTAATTAGTAATTTGGAGGCTAACTATATAGCCTCCAAAATAAAAAACACTATATCGTAAAAATGAGATGTAAAATCAGGAGGAAAGATTTATGTTTTCATTTTTAAAAAGTAATACAAAGGTAGTTAATGTTAATGATATAGATAATTTAATAGGAAAGGTTAATATTATAGATATAAGAGAACCTTACGAATTTAAAGGCGGTCACATAAAGAGTGCAAAAAATATTCCTATGGGAACTTTATTAAATAATCCTAGTAGTTATTTAAATAAAGATAAAGAATACTATATTATGTGTCAGTCAGGTGCTAGAAGCAAAAGAACTACTTCAATGCTTCAAAAAGCTGGATTTGACGTTGTAAATGTAGCAGGAGGGTTTGGTTCTTACGTAGGAACTAAAAGAAAGTAGGTAAACATAAGATTAAAGAATTAATAAAATAAATTCAACTAAGGCTACTAAAAATAATTTTAGTAGCCTTAAATTTTCGTTAAAAACTATACTTAATGAATGAATAATTAGTAAAAACTTTAATCTATTTAAAATTTTTACTAATTATATTGATATAATATTAACAGAGAGAATATGGTGTGGATACGAAGGAGGATAATTATGGGAAAAGTTAATAAAAAACGTAAAGGTTTAAGGTATAAAATTTTAGTATATGCTATACCGATTGCAATAATTTGTAATGTTATATTTGGATTTATAGCATATAATTTAGCGAAGAATTCACTTATTAAAAACAGTAGTTATCTTATGACTGAGATAGCAAATAAAACATCAGAAGTTATAGATGAAAATATACAATCTAACATAAACTCTCTAAAAATAATGGCAGAAGATAAGGAAATAAATAGTTTTAGTGATAAAGCTATAGATGAGCTTAAAGCAGTAGCAAAATCTAGAGGGGATATTGCAATAGGTCTATCAGATATTAATGGTGATGCAGTATATACTGATGGATTTAAAGAAAATATAAAAGACCAAGAAATATATAAAGTAGCGATTCAAGATAAAGTATATATAAGGTCTCCTCATAAAGATGAAGTTACAGGAAAGAATATAGTTACATATTCATTACCTGTAAAGAAAGATAATAAGGTTGTTGGAGTTATAGTTTGTATTAGAAGTTCAGAAGATTTAGATAAGGTAGTAAAAAATGTTTCGTTTTTAGATACTGGTTCAGCTTTTGTAACTAATAATACAGGAGAAGTAGTTGAATCAAAAGACGATAACTTATTATATAAAAACTTTATAAAAGATAGTGAGAAAGATAATAAATTCAAAGAACTTTCAGAGATTTCAAATAAAATGATAAAAGGTGAATCAGGTTCTGGTACCTTTACTTTAAATGGAGAAAAGATGTATTCAGCATATACTCCTATAAAGGGCTCTGATATGTCTATTAATGTTTATGTAAATGAAGATAATTTATTAAAAGAGTTATCAGGACTTAGAACTGCAATCATAGTTATAATCATAGTTATAATTATAGGTGTAATTTTAGCTGCAGTTTATGTAAGTGGAAGATTAACTAAGAACCTAAAAATAGCAAAAAATGAACTTGAAAAGTTATCAAAGGGAAATCTTAAAGGTGAAATAGATGAATCATTATTAAATGAAAATGATGAGATAGGTGATATAGCTAGGTCATTAAGAGATTCAGAAAGAGAACTTTCAAAAATGATAAGTGAAGTTAAAGAGTCAGCTGAAGATATGGAAGAAAACTCTACAAGTTTAGCTGCTATTTCAGAGGAGCTTATGGCGTTAACTAGTAATATTTCTACTGCGATAAATGACGTAGCTGAAGGAACAAACAGTCAAGCTGGTGATTTAACAGAGATAGTTGGAAGACTCGATGAGTTTGGTAAAAAGATAAATTCTATGAATGATGATATCTTAAGGATTAATGATACTAGTTTGGAAATTACAAATAATACAAAAAATAGTTTTAAAGAGCTAGAGGAACTTGTAAGTTCAATAAATGAATTTGACTCTAACTTTGGAATATTTAATGGAAGAATATTAGAAATGGGAGATGAAATCAAAAAGGTTAATGAAATTACTGAACTTATAAATAGTATTGCAGAGCAAACAAACCTTTTAGCTTTAAATGCAGCTATAGAAGCAGCAAGGGCAGGAGAATCTGGAAAAGGATTTGCAGTTGTAGCGGAAGAGATTAGAAACCTCGCAGAACAAAGTAAGGATTCATCAGAAAATATAAATAAAATAATAAGTAAATTAATCACAGGAACTGAAAATATAGTAAAAGGAACTAATCTTATGAGCAAGCAGCTTAAGCAGCAAAGAAATGTAGTAGATTCATCTATGAATGCATTTAAAAACATAGAAGGTTCCGTAAATACTATAAATCCTATGGTTGAAGGAATGAAAAATGGATTTGAAAGCATAAATAGCGATAAATCAGTAATAATAAGAAGCATTGAAGAAATATCAGCAGTTTCAGAAGAAGTAGCAGCATCAGCTGAGGAGATTTCAGCATCAACAGATGAATTAAATAAATCAAGTAATGAAGTTGCAATAAGTGCACAAAAATTATCAGAAAGAGCTACAGATACAAAGGATAATACAGCAAAATTTGAAATATAGAAAAAAAGCCTAAAGAGAAAAAATCTTTAGGCTTTTTTATAATTTTACATAAAAATCCATAATAATTAAATCTAGGTTCATAATATTGAATGTGGTAAATTTTTATGATAAAATTTAGTAAATTAAATGAAATGGATACTTTGAAATTCATCTTATATTTGGGCACTTTAGATGAATGGAGTTAGTAGTGCAACCGGCCAATATAATTCAAAAAGCTTATTTTAGCTTTGAATTTTATTGGTCTTTTTTTATTTTAAAAAAGAATAAATAGAAACGTTGAAGTTTACCTTGATATTTGGGCACTTATAAGGTAGATGGAGTTAGTAGTGCAACCGGCTAGTTTTATTTAAGAAATCTAAAAAAGATTACTTAAAAAAGATTAGCTTTTTTTATTTTAAAAAAGAATAGATAGAAACGTTGAAGTTTACCTTGATATTTGGGCACTTATAAGGTAGATGGAGTTAGTAGTGCAACCGGCTAGTTTT